>CAKVCR010000315.1 GCA_934725835.1 uncultured Odoribacter sp. | reverse complement strand
GGATACAACCTATTGGAAGGCCTTTCCGGAGGCAGAGGTACGTTTGTTTAAAAACGGAGTTTTGGTCGGACGAGCAGAGTGGAATGGAAAGGATTGTTTTGTGTTGCCTTATCGGGTGGAAGCTGAACAGACCTATCGGGTGGAGGCAAAAGTTCCCGATAGGGGAACTGTCAGCGGAGAGACGACCGTCCCTGCAAAAATCAAGAACCATAAATTGGAAATCTGGCAGTATGTACGTGATACTGTTTGGGGAGCTCCATTCCATGTGGATTACCATTGGCAGGATTTACCTGACAATGTAAACCATTTTTGGCTGACATTTCGAAAATCAGGATATTCAGAATATGATTTTTCTACCGAAAATGTAGATTCTTTAGGGAATGTTCTTCCTCGTGATGTTGTTCGGGATACTCTAAATTGGGATGCGGATTTTCATTTAACTACGAATAGTAATCTTCCGGACCCTTTCAACCGAAAGAAAATGATGAATATGGTAGAGAATGGGTATTATACGTATTATAGCTACTATATTCGGGTTGACGGGAAAGCTTCTACACAAAATTTTGATTTGTCTTACACATCTTCTAATCCAGGATATTTTATAGCAGTTGCATCCTTGATAAACGCAGATTACCATTGTGATTCCTATTTGAAATCTATCATAGAAAATGATCATATGCGTTTGGATATCCTTGAAGAACCTTGGCTTTTTCGCCCTAAGGATATGTACTCCAATATAGAGGGAGGTACCGGTATTGTCGGGTCGTACACGCTGGTGGAAACCCGTCTGGATTCACCGAATAAACCGGGGAAATGGGGACCGGGTGTGCCTTATCGGAGATAATATAATATTGAAATTTAATGGTTAAGTATATGAACAGATTGTTGTTGCTGTGTGTGTTGATATGGATGGGGGGTGGTGTGTATGCCCAGAAATCCATTACGGTTTGCGGGTTTGTGGAGGATGCAGCGACCGGTGAACGCCTGCCGAATGCAACGTTGTATGAGCTGACTTCCGGACGGGGAATCGCCTCCAACGAATTTGGGTTTTACAGTATCACTCTTCCGAAGGGCGAGTATTCTTTTCGTGTGGGATATGTGGGTTATCTTCCTGCGATAGTCCCGATACAGCTGACCATCGACACGACTTTGAACATCCAGCTTTCCCGTGCCGGATGGCTGGAAGAGGTGGTGGTAAAGGGCAAGCGCTCTTTTGTGGGCGGAATCCGGATGGGACGGCACGATCTTTCGCTTGCGCAGATAAAGACGATGCCGGCTATCTTGGGCGAGACGGATGTGATGAAGGCACTCCATGCATTGCCCGGTGTCAATCCCGGTACGGAGGGTAAAGCAGGCATCAGCGTGCGTGGAGGAAGTCCCGAACAGACGGAGGTGATGCTTGACGGTATCCCGGTGTATAATGTAAACCATCTGTTCGGGTATTTTTCAGTCTTTAATGGAGAGGCTTTGCAAAATGTGAGTTTGTACAAGGCTTCGATTCCGGCACGTTATGGTGGACGTCTTTCTTCTGTGCTGGACGTGTCGATGCGGGAAGGTAATATGAAACGTTTTGCCGGTAATTTCACCCTCAGTCCGATTGCTGCAACGCTGACATTGGAAGCTCCCATCAAGAAGGATACTGCCTCTTTTCTGGTGACCGGACGCTATTCGTGGATGGGACTTGTGATGAAATTGATCAACCGCCTGCAGAGCGGAGGCGATGCGGTATCTGGTGTGGGATTTTACGACCTTAATGCAAAACTCAATTGGAAGCCTTCTTCCCGCAACCGCTTTTATTTTAGTCTGTATACCAGTCGTGATGCAGCTACTGACAGTTGGAATCTGGGTAGCCATCCGGATAAGAACCGCAATAGCTGGAGTAATATCGGATTGTCCTTGCGGTGGAATCATGTGGCGGGTCCCCGGCTATTTGTGAATACACAGGTTTATTATAGTCTGTTCCAGCGTGAAGATATGTCGAGAATGTATGACTTTGTTACTAAGAATTACAATATTTCGAGAATTCGCTCCCGATTGGAGGATGTGACATTGAAATCGGAATGGGAATTTATGATTTCCGATGCCCATCGTCTTTCTTATGGCGGAGTATTTGCGCATAAGCAATACAGCCCGGAAACCTTCTACAGACGTATGTCCAACGATGCTGTACGGTATGTCGATGTAAGCAAGGGAGGAATTTGGGCCGGCGAGCTGTATGTGGAGGATAATTGGAATATTTCGCAGCATTGGCAGGCGAATATAGGACTGAGGACAGCTGCATTCTATACTCCTCATAATAGCTATTATGCCTTGGAGCCTCGTTTGGCATTGACATGGCTGATAAATGACTGTAATTCCATCAAGGCGTCATGGAGTCGGATGATACAGCCACTGCACATGCTGACAGCTGTGACGATGGGTGCACCATCAGAGTTGTGGGTACCGATAACCGATTGTGTGAAACCGGGACATTCGGATCTTTATTCATTAGGATATTACCGCCAGTTGCGTCCGGATTTTGAATTTTCGATAGAAGGTTATTATAACGACCTGCGGAAAGTAATCCGGTATCAGGAAGGTATGACGTATGCCCGTGAAGTGGAGAAGAGTTGGCAGGACTATATCAATACGGGTAAAGGCAGGGGCTATGGAGTGGAGGTGATGTTGAACAAGACGACAGGAGCCTTGAACGGATGGATTTCTTACACTTGGTCACGTTCGGAACGCAGCTTTGACAAGATAAAGCAGGGAAAATGGTTTCCGTTTGAATACGACCGGAGGCACAAGGTGAATCTGGCTATGACCTATACGTTCCAGGATGTTGCAGAACGGCGTTTCCGGAAGATGTTGGGAGTCAATTTTACATACAGTAGCGGCAACTATACGACCGTTGGTCGTCAGTATTATCCTTCAGCACCATTGCCCGGTCTTCCAACAACATATCATTACCGCTCGGGAAATCCGCTAGCCTTCAACTGGCCGGCTGGTTGGGAGTATGTCCCGCATCCGAATAATGTGCAGTTTCCTGCCTATCATCATCTGGATGTCGCTTTCCACTTGAAGAATAAAAGGGCAAAGGGTGATTCTTGGACATTCGGCGTGTACAACATTTACGGGCGTAAGAATCCCAGTTACTACTATCATACTTACAACACGGATGTTAAGAGAGTGTCTGTCTGTCTTTTTGTACCGTGCGTAACCTGGAGCTATACATTTTAAAATGATATTATGATAATATCCCTTATGATAAAAAATATCAAAACAGACATACCATGAAACACATATTTTTGTCCCTAAT
>CAKVCR010000314.1 GCA_934725835.1 uncultured Odoribacter sp. | reverse complement strand
CAGATGTCATAAAACAGCTTGATGCCGTACATGCTGCCGTGGTCTGTAAGCGAAATAGCCGACATGCCGTCAGCGATGGCCTTGTCAATCAAGCCGGGGATACTGGCGGCACCGTCGAGAATAGAATATTGGGAGTGTACGTGGAAATGTGTGAATTTCATATCAAAACTTAATAGAAAAATTAAACAAATAATTATATATCAATATATTACAAACAATTAATTTCCTTGCTATTAAATTGCTGTTCCATCTTTATGCCATTTTAGATTATGCCACAAAAATATATTGAGGGTGTCTCATTTATTAATACAAGTTTTTACTAACTTTACAACGACTAATAGAAAAATCATGATACAACTTCAAAAATACACATGGCTGATTGACACCATTCGAAGAGCCGGAAAAATCTCTTTAGAAGAAATCGCCAAGCGTTGGGAACGCAATAAAGACTTAAGTGACTACAAGCCCTTAAGCCGTGCCACATTCAATCGTTGGAAAGCTGCTATTTTAGATCAATTTGGAATTATTATCTCCTGCCAAAGAGCAGGAGGATACCTATATTATATCGAAAATCCTGAAGATATTGATGAAGACGAACTAAAAAAATGGATGCTTGATTCATTTGCTGTAAGTAATCTAATCAGTGAAAACCTTTCATTAAAAGACAGAATTCTAGTCAACAAAATACCATCAGCCCATTATCATCTTGCTGCATTACTTGAAGCTATGAAAGGAAACCATATCATAATAATCACTTACTGCGGATTCTACAAAACCAAAAGTTACACATTTCCCATCGAACCATACTGCATAAAACTATTTGAAAACCGCTGGTATGTTCTGGCATACAATTCCCATTATAATGATATCAGAATCTATGGACTTGACCGCATAAACAATTTGACCATAACCGATGAAACATTCAAACTTCCCTCAAATTTTTCCGCATCAGACTACTTCTCCAATTTTTACGGAATTGTCGTTGATAACCATTTAAAAGTCGAACATATTATTATTCGGGTGTATAAAGCTCATGAGCCTTATATAAATTCACTTCCACTCCATTCAAGCCAAAAATTATTAAAACAAAACAATGAATATGCAGACTACGAACTGTTTTTAGTCCCGACCTACGACTTTATCATGAGACTGCTTCATGTCAATTCTATGGTAGAAGTAATCTCGCCAATCTCTCTACGCAAGACTATGAAACAATGGATTTTCAATATGTATAACTTATATAAAAACGATTGATTAAATGCTCGACTCTCCTTATCGGAAACAGAGAGTAACCTTGAAAAAGGTAATATAATAATGACTAGAACCTCTTGGCAGAATTAAACAATTAGTAAATTAATTCCGCCAAAAGGTATGTAAAATGCTTTACGATAACTCTATCTTTTGTTCTTTTACAATTTCCTTGACTTTATTTGCAATTTCCTGCAATAACCTATCTAAAATGTCACTACTTAATTGCCTAGTGTGTACAACAATTTTTGTCCGTTCTTTATTGTAGTGCAATGAAAACCATTGATTAGTCTCTTTTTTTTCACCTTTCTCTATAGAGACATTCGTTAGTACGGAATCCCGCACCTCCCAAAAACTATTGTATTCCACATTAAATGTATCACTCAAAGAGACCCCAAATTTATTTCCTCCATAATCTCCGGAGGCAACAATAACAATCGGAAATTGTTGAAAAAAATCTGTTGTTTTAAAAAATTCATTTCTTTGATTTATAGAATTGATCCTGACTACTTTATCCTGATTGCAGGTTCTTTTAGACGGATTGATATTGTATTCAGTAATAAAAACATACTTTTGAAAATTTATTATTTTCTCATGTTTATTTGCCTCACGAATCCATTCCACCAACTTTTGATATTTGCTCCAAGTATGTCCTCCCTTTTGAATGGAACCTTTATATGGATATAGGGGATTATAATTATCCTTTTGATCAGAAGAATTACTATCTTTCCAATTAGGTACATCATCCTGGGAACATTGCTTATTTAGATTTTCTTCCCAATCAGAGATATTATTCTTAATTTCTCTATTATATTGTTTGGTATTGGATATATCAAAAGCCAATTCTTTACCGATAATTAAAATCTTGGCATTAGGATTACCCGTACCGACATATTCCAATTTTTCTTTCTTTGCTTTTTCAAGCATTAATTTAAATTCATATGAATAATACATAATTTATTATTTTAGTAGTTATAAATTCCTCTTCCACATGTTACAACAAATCTTTCAAAAAAATATATGGACTCCTCTTTATTTTCCCGATGATAATCAAATACCGTTTTTACTCCTCCTCATCCTGCTGCGGACGGATGATTAACAACGAAGGAAGTGTAGTAAATAGCTGATGGTTGCGAGACAGTCTTTCGCAAGCCTCATAACTCATCACCAACAGGCTCTCTTTTGCATCGGTCCAAGGAAGCTCGCTGAGCGGTTTGTCCAAAACAAACTTCACTGAATCCTGCTGCACGAAATCTGTCATGACACGCTCCTCCAAATAAGAATCATGCTGTTTGTCTGCAAAACATATTCGAATGGTCATACTTTTCTCTCCCAAGCGGGTACGGGCATAGTTAAAAAGAAACAGGTCCTGCTCACTGTCAACCAACAACACAATGTTTGAAGCCTTCGTAAAGCCTCTGTTGACAAAAATACCAACAGAACAATCCACCTCTTCCATGATAGACTCCAATTTCTGACGCAACAACGAACCCGGCAATGACAAGGAGGGTGACTTCAAAAACTTGGACAAACTCGGTAAAAATGAAATTTTTGAATCCGTCTTTCTTTCCGTAGCATGTTCCGCTTGCATAAACTGGCGTCCTGCACCCACAAATAGGAAATCCACATGTTCTCGTTTAGCCGTCCGTACCATATCCTGAATCAATTTATCAGTAACCTGATAACGTTCTTCGACTTTCAAACTCAATTTCTTCGCCTCTGCACGCAAAGGGATAAAGCTAAGCTCTTTAAATTCTTCTGCCATTGTTGGACTCACCTCTGTTCCCACAGTAAAGTGAGTAGCAATCAACTGTCCTGCCTGCAAACGATCTCCTAGTAATAAATCAGCCATATTCAACAAAGTCCTCCCACTTTCCGGCAGACCAAATGACAACATCACCTTTTCATTATGAGATGTCTTCTCTGCCTGTTTGGCAAAAATCCTCTCCACCAACGAAAGCAAAGGAGTGGTCATAAAAGTAGTCAACAACGACATAATCAGCAACACCACAAACATCTGAGAAGAAAGGATACCCATTTCAAGGCCGATATTCAATGCCACA
>CAKVCR010000313.1 GCA_934725835.1 uncultured Odoribacter sp. | reverse complement strand
AGGTCGGCAGGCTAAAATGTGAGAATCAAAGATTGAAAAAAGTTATCGTATCACTCAGAACAACAATAAGGAAACAAAACGAGGTGTAATTATGCCAAAGAAGAAAATGAGCTTAAAGGAATTTGCCGAACGCTTTGAGTGCAGCTACTCGGCGGCAGGCATAAGGCTCAAAAAGCTGCTTGCAAAGGACAGAAAGTTTGCTAAACACGTTACCCGAAATGGCAGAATGTATCTGCTTGACGATTATGCGGCGGAGATCCTTAAGCCTAAAACAGCAAAGAAAAATTCCGTATCAGACTGTGACATCGAAAAGCTGAAAGAGGAACAGCAGCTGTTAGCGGAAAAGCAGAAAGCTATCTCCGAGAAAATAAGACAGAGGGAGAATGAACTTCTGAACCGCAGGAACGAAAAGATAACCGAAGCGGTTTACAAGGCTCTGGGCAGGGAGTATATGCCCGATGATGAAAACCGCATTTACGAATATCTTGCAGGCTGTGATGACTTCAAAGTTTTTATAAACAGCAAAATGGAAGAAACGGAGAATGACAATGGTATATTTTAAGAAAGACGGCGGCTCTTGCTTTGAAGAAATTCTCATACGGGAAATGGAGAGGAGTGAAAGAATGAGAAAATGCAAACAGGCGGTAAAACTCATTGCAGTAATTTCCGCAATTTGTACAGCGGTGGCAGCTTCGGTTTTTTTGATAAGCCGAGCAGCACGGAAGCAGAAAGCGTGAGCTATGAAAAGACTGCTCATAGAAGAAATTGAAAAGCTGGACAGGAACTTCCTTACTCCCTCAGAAGCTGCAAAGGCAATGGGAATTTCAAAGTCCACGTTTTATAGGAATTATGAAAATATGAAATTCCCGACCATCCGATTGGGGAAGAGGTTACATATTCCGAAAGATGCTTTTCTCGATTTCTTACGATATGGAAAAACGGAGGATAAGTAACTTTTGATTTTTGCAGAGAGCGGCGGTGTAACAACCGTATGCTATGGAAAGGTGCAGGAGTGGGAGGATCTGAGCGAAGCAAGAAAATTTTTTCTTGAAGCCATGATGAATACCGAGGGTGCGGAGCGTGAGAGATACGCAAATGTATATTTCGGGATAATCAAAGGTCTGGACTTCTGCACAGATTCTGATGACGAGTGACCGCATTTTTCAAAACATTTCGTTTCCCGGCAGACTTTGGGTGCAAAAAAGGCACTTTTCGAGGGCTGCCGGGGGGCAAAAATGTCGGTGAGGAGGGGTGAGGGGGCAGATACCCGCAAGCGTAGAAAAGATACGTATCTTTTCATATAATCCGCCGTTCGGACGGATTATGCTAAGGGGAAAACCCCTTAAACCCTTGATAAAATAATTTGATATGGAGGATAAGAGATATGGCATTCCGTAAAGGAACGATAAGAAAAGAAGTTGGATTTTCCAAAGAAGATTGGAAGGTCGTTTGCAAAAAAGCAAGAGCAGTCAATCTTCGGACAAGCACATATATCCGAAGCATGGCTGTCAATGGTCAGATCAAGTATTACGACCTCAATGAGTTTGTTTTGATGAGAAAGGCTTTTTTCTCAATCGGAACGAACATCAATCAGATCGCAAGGAACGTGAATATGACCGGTTCGGTTTATCAGCAGGACATCGAAGATATGAGAACAGAGTTTGAGCATTTCAGAAATGTGATGAACAATTATCTTGTGAAAATATCTCCGAGAAGTATTTCGTGATGCCAATCATCAAACACATTCCTATATATGCGGCTCCGAAAAGAATGTTGGCGTATGTCACCAACGAGGAGAAAACCGAGCATACGCTGGTTACGGGACTGAACTGTGCCAAGAAGTTTGAAGATGCTTATGCGGATATGGAATTCATTTTTGAAACTTACAGCGGAGAGAGATTTTTCAAAAAGTCGATCAAGTTCGACACCGCAGAGAGTGAAAAGCAGAAAATCCGGCTTCATCACTATATCCAGTCATTCAAGCCGGGTGAGGTCACTCCCGAAGAAGCTCACCAAATCGGAGTGGAGTGGGCGGAGAAAGTTTTCGGAAAAAATCGAATGGTGCTGTGTGCGACACATACCGACCGCGGACATATCCACAACCATTTTGCGGTTTGCCCTTACGATATGGACGGAAAGCACTGGCACGCCAACAAGGAAAGTCTGCGGAGATGCAAAGCAATATCCGATGAAATTGCTCTTGCTCACGGGCTTGAAATTATTGAACACCCGAAAAAATCATACAATCACAAGTACGGCGAGTGCAAAATGCGAAAGGAGAGAAAGTCTTGGAAACAGAAATTGTGTGATGATATTGACGATGCGATTATGAAAGATAGTGTTCGTAATGTTGATGACCTGCTGAAAGAATTGCAGAAGCAGGGCTATGGTATTCGGCGAGGAAAGTACATTTCCATAAAGGTCAGGCAGAACCGAAAGCCTATCCGCAGTTATCGGCTTGGTGACGGCTACGCTCTTGAACATCTGCAATTCCGCATTGAGCATAAGAATATGGAGATGCCGATGTCCGAAGCTTTGAAGTATTCGGGCATTCAGAGGGAGTATGCTTTGTGTATCAGGCAGATCCAAATTCAGCTTTACCGCCGTCCCGAAGCCGAACGCCTGCACTTTGCCACATACAGAGAGGTTGAAAGGTCAAGCCGCCTGCTGTTTTATTTGCGTGATAGCAAAATTCATTCGGCAGATGATTTTCGGAAAGCTGTTTCCGATGCGGAAGAAAAAGTTGAAAAACTGAAATCCGAAAAGGACAGCCTTACAAAGAAAATTGCCGATGAGGAAAAGCTCATCGGCGATATTCCGAAGTATCTTGAAATCCTCGTACGCAGACCTTTTCTACCGAAGGATGCAGTAGAGCTTGCGAAATACAATTATCTGAAAGATGCAGGGATAACCTCGCTTGAAGATGCGGAAAAGCACAGGCTTATGCTTGCCGATATGAAAAGTCGGCTTGAAGAAGTGGACGGAAAAATCAGTGAAGCTGTTTCCGAGAAAAAGACCGTTTCAGATTTTTATGCCTTGTATGAAAATCAGATGAAGTCGGATTATCAGGTTTTGCTTGAAAAGGCAAGGGCTGAAATTGAGAATATCCGTAGGGAGGAAGAACGGCAGAAAGCTGAAAAAGAAAGGAGTGATTTGCAGGCGGAGAACAAAATGCAGGATAGGAACAGGTCGGAATTTTCAAGGTGATGAAAAAATCACAGCACCCGTTTGAGTGCTGTGATAAGTGAGGTGATTGTTAGGTTGAAATTTGCAGCTTTTTAAAATATTCTGTATTATATACTTCCAATAGATTTTTTACAGCCGTGACATTTGACGGAATTTCTCGATTGTT
>CAKVCR010000312.1 GCA_934725835.1 uncultured Odoribacter sp. | reverse complement strand
CCGTCAGTTTCTATATCAATGGGGGATACGCTTATGACAACCGTTACCTGCTTGATTTCAACTACCGCAGTGACGGTACTTCCGTGTTCGGGACAAACAACCGTTTCAGAAACACGTGGTCTGTCGGTTTAGGCTGGAACATCCACGCCGAGAAATTCATGGAGAATTGCGATTTCTTCCAGATGTTAAAACTCAGAGGCTCGGTTGGAAATCCGGGAAATCAGAATTTCGCTTCTTATCAAGCATTTTCGACATATGCTTTCACACATAGGATGAGTAATGTTTTCGGCACGGGGGTTATTCTCGAAGGCTTGGGCAATCCAGATTTGGCATGGCAGGAAACTATCAATTACAGTTTGGGAAGTGATATCACGATGTTCAACAATCGAGTGAACCTCTCCTTGGATTTGTACCGGAAAAAGACCGATCCGTTGGTAGCAGCCATCACAACACCAAGCTCTATCGGAGTGAAGAGTGTTATGATGAATATGGGACAACTGAAAACAGACGGTATTGAAGTAACGTTAAAGGTTTCTCCCATTTATCGTCCGCAAGAGCGTTTTGTATGGAATATCAGCCTCAACGGGACGCACGCCAAATCAAAATATTCCAAGATAGGGAACAGATTGCAGTCGATGAACGAACAGAATCAAGAGAACCTGAACACGACCAGATATTATGACGGCGGTAGTCCTACCGATATTTGGGCAGTAAGATCGGCAGGTATAGATCCGGCAACAGGTCAGGATTTATTCATCAAGAAAGACGGGACTTACACCTTTGCGTATGACAAGAATGACGAGGTGGTGGTCGGGAATACCGAACCGAAACTGGAAGGAGTGCTCGGCACAACCCTTTATTATAAAGGTTTCTCGTTCGGATGCCACCTGCGCTACCGGTTAGGAGGTCAGGTTTTCAATAGCGCTCTCTACGAAAAAGTGGAAAATATCAACCGGGAAGGAATCAATTATAATCAGGATAAACGGGCTTTGTACGACCGCTGGAATACCCCGGGACAAGAGGCTAAATTCAAAAGAATCTCTCTTTTCCAAACGACCGAAACTTCTTCCCGATTCGTGATGGACGAGAACACGCTGTGCGGAGAGTCTTTCAACGTCGGTTACGAGTTTTCCCAACCTTTCATCAAGCATATCGGGTTGTCAACATTAACAGTGCAAGCGAACATGAACGATATTTTCAGAGTTTCGTCGGTAAAGAGCGAGCGAGGCATTGACTACCCGTTCGCACGCACGCTGTCATTCTCTATATCTGCAACTTTTTAAACGGAAGAATTATGAAAAGAAAAATACAATTAATCACGCTTATATGTTGCTCCCTTGTTTTTGGGGCTTGTGACAGTTGGTTGGATGTGAAGCCTTACGACCAGATAGCGGAAGAAGACCTGTTGAACTCGGAAACCGGTTTCCAGAAATTACTGAACGGAGTGTACATCGAGTTGAACGACGAGAACCTTTACGGAAGTACCCTCATGGTGGAGATGCTCGAACTCATGGGCGGAGCCTACAAGATTGGCAACGACCAAGCGAAATGGGGGGATTATATTGATTTGAATAGTTACAAATACAGCACAAAATACTGGCGAGGACGTTTGGATAAAGTTTGGGAGAAGGCTTATGCGCTGATAATGAACTGTAACAAGATTCTCGATAACATGGAAGAACGGGAATCACTCTTCACGGGGATCAATTACGATATTATCCGGGGGGAAGCCTTAGCGTTGCGTGCCATGTTGCACTTCGATATGTTGCGCCTGTTCGGACCGGTTTACATGAACAACCCGGAAAACGAGTGTATTCCCTACTATCTGCACCAATCACCGAACGTAAATGATTTATTATCCGCAAACAAGGTTATGGAATATATCATCGGCGATTTGCAGGAAGCGGAGAAAGCGTTGGCAAATGACCCGATTATCACGAAAGGTACTTTGATGGAGTCAGCCGAGAATGAATCCAATTTCCTGCGTTACCGGGCATTGCGCATGAATTACTACGCAGTACAAGGGCTCATGGCACGGGCTTATCTCTATGCTGGGGATAAAACCAACGCTTCCACTTACGCCAAGAAAGTGATTACGGCGGCAGAAGCGGGGATATTCTCGTTCACGGAAAGGACGGAAGCAAAGAGTGACCGGATTTTCTCGTCAGAGGTATTATTTGCCTTAACTAACACGAATCGGGTTTTGTTATTCAAGAATTACTCCGACCCGTCCCGTAACCCGTCGTTTATATTTACCATGGATGAAAAATTATTGAATTTCCTATACTCGGCATCGGGATCCTCTACCACGAGCGACATTCGTTTTGAGGCCAATTGGGAACAGGCTACTCTTCCCGGATTGACAAGCAGCGCCCGGTATTTCTATAAATACAATGATATGAGTACCTCCGGACTGATACAGAACACGATGATTCCGATGTTAAGGTTGGGAGAGATGTATCTGATTGCTGCGGAAAGTGAATCGGAAACTTTGAATGACGGACTTCCATATATCAACACGTTGAGAAATAAAAGAGGTATCACGAATTTGGGCTCTCTAACCATAAAGGACCTGACTTACGAATACATGCGTGAGTTGTATGGTGAAGGGCAACTATTCTATTTCTATAAACGGACGTTTACAACAATCTTAAACAAAACGAACAGCAAAGGAAATAAACCTGTAGGTCAAGAGGCATCTACTCAAGTTTTCGTGGTGCCTTTACCCGACACTGAAATCAATAACAGACAATAATACGCAAATCATGAAAACAAGAAATATATTTATATGGATTATGCTCATACTAGGATTAGCCGCTTGTTCTGAAGAAAAGGTTAATACCTACAATGCAGAGGAAGGAATCTATTTCAACCAACGTATAAAAGTGGGAAATATACTGACGGACAGCACGAATTTCACGTTCGTGTATATTGAGAAATCACAGAACGAGGCAACCGTATCTATTCCGGTTCAATTAGTTGGAAAGGCTTCTGATGAACCTCGCCCGGTAAATATCAAAGTTGTCGGGGGAAGTGCAAAGGAAGGGGACGATTTCGTGTTACCCGTCAACCCGGTATTACCCGCAGGAGCCAGTTCGTTCAATTATGAAATTACGTTGAAACGTTCGACAGCCCTGCAGGAAGAAGCAAAAACAATTGAGATTGCTATTGAAGAGAACGAGTATTTCAGACCGATTATTACGCATGAGATTACGGATATCCAAAGCGGTACGGATGTCACGACCATGCGTCATAAAATAGAGTTTTCAGAATTGTTTACGAAGGCGCCTGCAGCTTGGGTTAATGACATAGTTGAGTTTACCCCTCAGCGTTTCTTTTTAACCTGCCGGGTAATGGAGATACCG
>CAKVCR010000311.1 GCA_934725835.1 uncultured Odoribacter sp. | reverse complement strand
GGTAATTTTTTCACCCAGCCACAATACAAACATAGAACCAGCAGCCAAAATAGCAACAGAATAGATTGTAAAAAAAGCTCCTTTAATCAAGAAAAATTCCGGTTGGATTTGCATATGCAAGTTGGTAAGATACGCAGAACCCTGCAAAATCAAGATGATTACAGTAAGATAACGTGTTATTTGGTTGATTTTTCGACGACCGCTTTCACCTTCACGTTGCATTCTCTGAAAATAAGGAACTGCTATACCCAACAACTGTACTACAATTGAAGCAGAGATATAGGGCATAATACCTAAGGCAAATATTGAAGCATTCGAAAAGGCTCCTCCAGAAAACATATCTAGCAAACCTAATACACCATTGTTTGCAGTCTGCTCCTGTAATGCACTCAATCCAGCTGGGTCAATTCCCGGCAACACTATCTCTGTTCCAAGTCGGTAAACAAGAATCAAACCAAGAGTTGTTAGAATTCTGGTTTTTAATTCCTCAATTTTCCAAATGTTCTTTAATGTATCAAATAACTTCATATTCTTTTATTTATCTGCTTAATCGTTTACCCATTTATTCGCCAAAAATAAAAAAAAATGACAAATAAACAGATAAACGATAAACATTATTTTATAACACAACTACAGAACCACCAGCTGCCTGGATTGCCTCAACTGCTTTTTTAGAGAATGCGTTTGCCTTAACTTCAAGCTTGGCACTGATAGCACCATCACCCAAAACTTTCAACAACTCATTCTTGCTAAGCAGACCTGCTTCAATCAAGATATCACGGTCAATCATAGTCAAGTTGTCTCTTTCAGCTAATGCTTGCAACATACTAATATTGATAGCTTTGTATGCAATACGATTAATATTTTTGAAGCCGAATTTCGGCACACGTCTTTGCAAAGGCATCTGACCACCTTCAAAACCGATTTTCATATGATAACCAGATCTTGATTTAGCTCCTTTATGTCCTCTTGTAGAAGTGCCACCTTTACCAGAACCCTGACCACGACCAATTCTCTTCTCGTGGTGAGTAGAACCATAGGCCGGTTTTAAGCTACTTAAATCCATTTTATATTAGTCCTTAAAATATTTGACAATTATTTTACTTCTTCCACGCGAACCAAGTGGCTAATCTTAGCCACCATACCCAGAATCTGCGGAGTAGCTTCGTGCTCAACACTACTATTAGTCTTCTTCAAACCCAAAGCCTGAATTGTACCTACTTGAGTTTTATCGCTACCGATTTTACTTTTAACAAGTGTAATTTTAATCTTTGCCATATTCCTCAAATATTAACCGTTAAACACTTTATCCATAGCAATACCTCTATGCTGAGCAACAGTACGAGCATCTCTCATTTCTTTCAATGCAGCGATTGTAGCTTTTACCAAGTTGTGAGGATTGGATGAACCTTTACTCTTAGCCAAAACATCATGAATACCGGCGCTTTCCAACACAGCACGCATAGCACCTCCAGCAACTAAACCGGTACCAGAAGAAGCTGGTTTCATGAAAACTTCAGAACCGCTGAAACGAGCGGCCTGTTCGTGAGGAATAGTTCCTTTCAATACAGGAACTTTAATTAAATTTTTCTTAGCAGCCTCAATGCCTTTAGAGATAGCCGTAGTAACTTCATTAGCCTTACCTAATCCCCAACCAACAATACCATTCTCATCTCCGACTACAACGATAGCTGCGAAGCTGAATGTACGGCCACCTTTGGTAACTTTGGTCACGCGATTGATAGCCACCAATCTGTCCTTCAATTCCAAGTCAGTATTATTTACTTTCTGTTCCATTCTGCTAACTTATTAAAAATTAAGACCTCCGTTACGGGCAGCGTCAGCCAAAGCTTTTACTCTACCATGATACAGATAACCATTTCTATCGAACACTACATTTTCAATTCCTGCAGCTTTAGCTTTTTCAGCTACTGCAGCTCCAACAAAAGCAGCCTGTTCTGTTTTGTTACCTTTTTTCTCTGCAATTTCCTTGCACAAAGACGATACTGAGAGCAGAGTCTTACCTGCTTTATCGTCAATCAGCTGTACAGAAATCTGTGTATTAGAACGATAAACGCTCATACGCGGACGTTCAACTGTACCAGAGACAATCTTCCGAATTCTCCTTTTTATTCTTAATCTTCTTTCTTCCTTAGTTAAAGCCATAACTTTTTAAATCTTTAGTGATTAAACTTTAGCTGACTTACCTGCTTTCCGGCGAACAACTTCACCAACAAAACGGATACCTTTACCCTTGTAAGGCTCTGGCTTACGGAAAGAACGGATCTTAGCAGCCACCTGACCAATCAGCTGTTTATCACAGCTTTCTAATGTAATAATCGGATTGGCACGTTTTTCAGTTACAGCTGAAACTTTTACCTCAGCAGGTAATACCAAGAAGATAGAGTGAGAATATCCCAAACCAAGTTCAAGCACCTGACCATCTGCGTTTGCACGGAAACCGACACCAACCAACTCTTGTTTAATAGTGTATCCTTCAGAAACACCAACAACCATATTATGGATTAAAGCGCGATACAAACCATGCTGTGCTTTATGTTCTTTATCTTCAGTGTGACGTTGCACGTGCACTAAGTTCTCTTCAACAGTAACAGTAAGATCAGAACTTACTTTTTGAGAAAGCTGTCCTTTAGGACCTTTAACTGTGACGGTGTTATCAGGATATACTGCTACAGTAACTCCTTGTGGTATATGAATTGGTAATTTTCCTATACGTGACATTTCTTCTTCACTTTAAATTAATACACATAACACAATACTTCACCGCCTACATTACGTTGGCGAGCTTCTTTGTCTGTCATCAATCCCATAGAAGTCGACAAGATAGCGATACCCAAACCATTCAATACTCTAGGCATATCTTCTACGCTAGTATATCGACGCAAACCTGGTTTAGACACGCGTACCAAAGATTTGATTGCAGGCACTTTAGTCCCTGGATGATACTTAAGTGCGATTTTAATATTGCTTCTTGCGCCTTCTTGTTCGAACTTATAATTCAAAATATATCCTTTTTCTTTAAGGATTTTGGTCATTTCGAGTTTCATCTTTGAACCCGGAATCTCTACTACTTTGTGACCTACACTTACAGCATTCCTAATGCGAGTAAGAAAATCTGCTATTGGATCTGTCATCTCTTTTCGTTTTTAATAAATTACCAACTAGCCTTTTTAACTCCTGGTATCAAACCTGCCGATGCCATTTCACGGAACTGAATACGGCTGATACCGAATTGTCTCATATAACCTCTAGGACGTCCTGTCAATTTACAACGGTTGTGCAAACGAATAGGATTTGAGTTTCTAGGCAGGAGACTCAGTGCAGCATAGTCAACTTCTTCTTTTAACTTTTCTCGTTTC
>CAKVCR010000310.1 GCA_934725835.1 uncultured Odoribacter sp. | reverse complement strand
TCCTTTTACAGACCGGAACGTATTTGCCAACCTCGTAGGGTTGGTAAGCGACCCCACGGCAGAAGCCACTACATTCAGCAATTCGTTGAGAGTCTCCTCATCGGCACGCAGACGGTTGCGTTCTACAACATCCTTTATATAGGTAAGACGGAAGAGGTCTTGCAGATACTTTGATTTTTCCTCGTGGGTGTTCTTCTGCATCACAAACGGCATACCTCCATAAGTCACGAACTCACGCCATGCAAAACGCTTTTCTTTGGGATAAGCAGCGTAAAACTCATCGTATGTCAGTGGCGTGATATGTATCTCTTCACCTCTATCACGAAAGGCGGTAGCCACATCGGAAGAGAGCATTTTTGAATTACTACCCGTAACATAGACATCTACATTCGGCAGACTCTTCAATCCTAAAAGCACATCAACGAAAGTAATTTTTGAAGCAGCCTCTTGTGGCAGATAGGGATTGTTTATACTTTCCACCATCTGTATTTCATCAAGGAGTACATAGTAATCTTTCGTGGTGTCAGCCACCATTTTCCGGAGATACTCTCCCAATTCCAACGGATTACGGTAACGTACATTTAAGTCATTGTCAAGTTCGAGCGTAATAATCTGTTCAGGTGCAATCCCTTCTTGCAGGAGATAATCCCGATAAAGAACTCCCAACAGATAAGACTTACCACACCGTCTGATGCCTGTTATAATCTTTATCTGACCGTCCTTGCGACTATCAATCAAGCGTTGCAGGTTTCTTTTGCGTTCAATCTTCATTATTACTAAAGGATATTTTTGCGGATATCCGCACTTTTACCCTACAAATATACAAATAAATATCGTTCACTCTATATTGTAGCGGATATTTTTGCGGATATCCGCACTTTTATCCCCCCTTAAATCCCGGGCTTGAGACTCTCTTCTGCAAAGACAAAGATAATCATAACATGAAGCAATCTGACCTGGAACATATAGGAAATATAAATATTTGCTTGTACTTTCGCACAAAAATAAAATACAAGTATAATTTCAACAAACAATCATGTCAATCGTTTTTGCCACCAACAACAAACACAAACTGGAAGAAATCTCCCATTTATTAGAAGGGATATATGAAATCATCCCGCTTGAAGCCATCGGATGTCATGACGACATCCCAGAGGACCACGAGACGCTCGAAGAGAATGCCCTGCAAAAGGCTCGCTATATCAAGGAACATTACGGCTGCGACTGCTTTGCCGACGACACCGGGCTTGAAATAGAGGCATTGGACGGACAGCCAGGAGTCTATTCCGCCCGCTATGCCGGACCGGCAAAAGATTCAAAAGCAAACATGCAGAAGGTACTGACTGAAATGCATGACAAAAGCAACCGTAAGGCATGCTTCCGCACAGTCATAGCCCTTATCCTCAACGGCAAAGAATATCTGTTCGAAGGCCGTGTTGACGGAGAAATACTCACGGAGCAACACGGCAATGCCGGTTTCGGTTACGACCCCATATTCCGCCCGGAAGGCTTCCGTGAAAGCTTCGCCGAAATGGACATGGACACTAAAAACAGCATCAGCCACCGCGGGCGTGCCGTTTCCAAACTCGTCGATTTCCTAAAGATCTGGCAACGACAGGCGTGATGGACAATCCCTACTTCTTGAATGCGAAAGCGCCGGGTATAATTCCCACCCGGAATGTATCAATCGGCTGCTTCGCTGCTGAAATCCGATAAACGATACCGGGCTGCACATAATCAATGGCATCGGCGATATATACCTCCGAATTATCCGGGTCAACCGCCAATCCGTAGACATAGTTACCGGTCGTATTCTTATAAAACTCGTCCAGCATTTCGCGCTTCAGAGGGGAAGGGGAATCCACATCAAGACGGAACACCGACTTGTTGATAAAATACAGCGTGTCCCTTGTTCCGTTCATACAGATTTCCTGCGGCCAGTCGGCAAATGTAAACTTAATGGAATCCACCACCTGCCGACTCTCGGCATCTATCTTGTACAATCCCGGAGTCACCTGACCATAAGGACTCCCGTCATATCCGCCGTCATTCACCGTCCAAATCTGATTATTCTTATCAATAATCAACGAAGTCGGCTGTTTACAGACCGTTATTGAGTCTATCACCTGATCGGCATCCGTATCTATCACCAATATCTTATCATCGTACGACCAACAATTCGTAAATATCAGCCGGCGTCCCTGCCTATCCGTATATTCCACCATCTGTTCTGTCGGGTGCTGGTAAAACTCGGGCGAATGATTATTCACATTGATATATTTCAGCACCTTAAACGTCTTCGGGTTCACCACGGCTATTGCCTTGGCATACAAGTCGGTCACGTAAGCTTTCTCATCGCTCAGAAAGTGCATATAGCGCGGCGAAGTGAGGGGTGATATCCAGCCTTTCACCTCGAAAGTGTTCACGTCAATGGCAAAAATCACCCCCGAATTATTCACCACCACATATCCGATGTCCCCCCGGATCGTCATTGACTGGGCCACATCCCCCAGCGGAATACCGTTTACCCGCACAAACACCTCCTGTTCGACCTTTTTTGTCTCCGGATTATAATACGAAAGCGAAGCATTTCCATACTGGAAATTCCCTTCATTCATGATAAACACACCCTTGCCGGAACAATTCATCTGCTCCATCGGGCGGGGGCCGTAATCCATACAGGCGGCGACAATCACTGCCAGAAGCATTGCCATGCCAAACGTCACCTTATCTTTCACAATATATCTCAAAATCTTCATACCATACAGCTTTTCAGAATTTAATATACTTTTTTCTTCCCGCCCCAATGAGGGTTTATCCGCAAGAACACCCCATAGTTGCGTCCTGCCATCGGACGGCTCAACACGGAGACATACTCTTCGTCAAAAAGATTATATATCGACACCTTCAGACAAAAATCCACCGATCGGTAACGGAAATCCTTCTGTAGCGAAATATCGTTCATATAATACGAACCGAGGCGTCCAATCTTAGTCTTTCTTTCATTGCTCGATGTCGTAAAACGCTCGCTAAAATAGTTGTACTTGTAGATAAAGGCAAAACCCTTCCAGGAGAGTTGTCCCATGACTCCCGATGAAAATTCAGGAATATACACCAACTGTTTGCCTATCGACTCATCCGCCCAGTTGACAGGATCCCCGTGATTGATGGAGCGGGTCTGAGCCCAGTTGCCATTCAGGAACAGATGCCAGTCGCCGAGAAGCAGGTTAGCAGTTCCTTTCAACTCCCACCCGTAGCTGTGCACCCGCTTCACATTCTGGGGTTCCCAGAATCCCTTGAACGTCGGCAGCCACACAATCCAGTCGTCGATATCCGAATTGTAGGCAGTTATCTCCCCCTGCAGAGAAAACGTCTTGCCTGCCCGGATGTCAAACTCAATACCTCCGTCATAC
>CAKVCR010000309.1 GCA_934725835.1 uncultured Odoribacter sp. | reverse complement strand
TCCGGAAAATGCATTGGAGAAAACCAATTGTAAGTTTATTCGTCGGTTCAACCATGTGGAACAGCGAGCCAAGGAACTTGGTAAAGAATTGAAGGAAATGACGCTTGAGGAAATGGAGAATTATTGGCAGGAAGCTAAGCAGGAAGAGCAATCTGATGAAGAAAAAGTAAGAAATAGGAACATCAAATAAATACAGGATGGTAGAAATAGGAAGATTCAATACATTGACGGTTGTCAAGATTGTGGATTTTGGTATATATCTGGATGGTGGTGAAAGAGGGGAAATACTGATGCCCAAGGAGTATGTCCCTGAAAATTGTTTTCCGGATGATGAAATCAAGGCTTTTGTCTATTTCGATTCAGAGGATCGTATCATTGCCACTACAGAAGTGCCATATGTTCAGGTGGGTGAATTTGCTTTTATGAAAGTCGTTGCCACTAGTTCTGTCGGTGCTTTCCTTGATTGGGGATTGCGCAAGGATTTGCTGGTTCCTTTCCGTGAGCAACGAGATCCGATGGTTGAGGGGAAATCATATTTAGTGTATGCATATGTAGATAAGGCTTCTGATCGTATTGTTGCTTCCACTAAGATTGACAAATATCTTGATCAGGTGTTTCCTGATTATACACCTAACCAGGAGGTGGATATATTGGTGGCTCGTAAGACAGATTTGGGTTATGCAGTGATCGTCAATAATGCTCATTGGGGATTGATTTATGATAATGAGATATTTCAGCGTCTCAAAATCGGTCAGCGAATGAAAGGTTACATCAAGCAGGTGCGCGATGATGAGAAAATAGATGTTACTTTGCAGCCGTCAGGATTTGCCAAGATAGAAGGCTTAGCAGGGGAAGTGCTCAAAAAACTGAAGGATTATGGAGGGATTTTAGACCTTTCTGATAAAAGTAATCCGGAAGAAATATATAATCTCTTCGGATGTAGTAAGAAAAATTACAAAAAGGCTCTCGGCACTCTTCTAAAACAGGGGTTGATAGAGATTGGAGAGAAGGAGATAAAATTGAAATAAACGATAAAGGCAACCATGAATGGTTGCCTTTATCGTTTATTCCCTATGTTCTTCAATGATTTCGTAATCGAAAACTTCAATCTCCGGAATTTCTATTTCCCCGATGGAGGACGAACGTTGCTCTGTTTTGTCCGTTTGTTCGTCTGTTGCAGTAGTTGTTTGGTCTGTTCCTATTGTTTCTTGTATTGGCTCGGAAGCAGTAGCTGGTGTTTTTTCATATAGCTTACCGTCTTCGCAGCAGAACACTCTGCCTGGGAATTTTTCAATCAAATCGTATTGGTGAGTTGCAATGATAATTGTTTTTCCCATATCGCATATTTCCCGTAGCAATTCTACCAGCTTATAGGAGGTCTCCGGGTCGATATTTCCGGTCGGTTCATCTGCAAGAATCAGAGGGGGAGCATTCAGCAGGGCTCGTGCCAATACAATGCGTTGTTGCTCGCCGCCGGATAGCTGATGGGGCATCTTATCTGCTTTATCCTTCATTTCGACTTTTGCCAATACAGTTTCTATCCGTTCGTGAATGGCTTTCTTGTTTTTCCAGCCGGTTGCACGGAGTACAAATTCAAGATTGGCATACACGTTGCGGTCAATTAACAGTTTGAAGTCCTGGAAGACGATGCCGCATTTACGGCGTAAAAGAGGAATTTGCGACTTTCGTATCTTTTTCAATTGAAAGCCTGCTATCTCAGCTGTGCCGAATTTCAACGGAAGTTCTGCATATAACGTCTTTAAGAACGAACTCTTACCGCTACCCACCTTCCCGATGAGGTAGATAAATTCGCCCTGTTGGATTTCTATGTTTACATTTTTAAGTATGGTGTTTTTTTGTTGGCGGATAACACCGTCCGTCATTTTTATAATGGTTTCTGCCATATGCTGTGGTTTAGGCGTCCAATTCTTTCAGTCCGCGGATAATTTCCTCCGGGTCTTGTGACTTGAATACAAAACTGCCGGCTACCAGTGCGTCGGCACCGGCTTGTACTAAGCGGCGTCCGGTTTCGTAGTTGACTCCTCCGTCAATTTCTATTAGGGTATGACTGCCTGTTTCGTTTATCAGTTTGCGCAGTTTGGCGGTTTTTTCTACCGCTTGTTCTATGAATGATTGTCCTCCGAATCCCGGATTGACGCTCATCAGCAATACTACGTCAATGTCTCGGATTATCTCTTCTAATTGATTTACAGGAGTATGTGGGTTGAGGGCAACTCCGGCTTTCATTCCTGCAGCCTTGATTTGTTGGATAGTACGGTGGAGATGAGTGGATGCCTCGATGTGTACGGTCAGAATATCGGCTCCTGCTTTATGGAAATCCTCAATATACCTCTCCGGCTGGACAATCATCAAGTGTACATCCAATAGTTTGCGGGAAGCTTTTTTGATTTGTGCCACCACCGGCAATCCATACGATATGTTGGGGACAAAAACTCCGTCCATGATATCCAAGTGTACCCATTCCGCTTCGCTGCGGTTTACCATTTCTACATCTTTGCCCAGATTTAGAAAATCTGCTGATAATAACGATGGGGAAACTATTATGCTCATATTCTGTATTTCAAAGTTTACAATTCAATATTTTCGCTGTCAGTATACCATCCGGCATACATATTATAGGAGTTTACTATACGCTCTACTTCGCCTTTTAGCAAATCCTCGCCCATTTGCTTGATTTTTTTTGCAGGAATACCGGCATATACCCATCCTGACTCAACCACGGTACCTTTGGTTACTACACTCCCGGCTGCAATGATAGTGTTGCTTTCGATAACTGCATTGTCAAGCACTACAGCTCCCATTCCTATCAACACATTGTCGTGGATGGTACATCCGTGTACCACAGCATTGTGGGCGATGGATACGTTATTTCCGATATGGGTAGGATATTTTTGATAAGTAGCGTGAATGGTTGCATTGTCTTGGATGTTTACTTTATTGCCGATGCGTATTTCATGTACATCGCCACGCAATACGGCACCAAACCAGATGCTGCAGTCATCGCCCATTTCTACATTCCCGATAATGGCTGCATTATCGGCCAAAAAGCAGTTCTTTCCGAATCTCGGAGTATGTCCGTTTAGTTTTTTTACAATAGCCATGATTTAAATTTCTTTTTCTGGCTTCGAAATTACAAAATCCTGCTCAAATCACCATACACAAATTCCGAAAATCCTTTTCGGATTGATTATGCATGCTTTTGAAGTATTTTTCAATGTGATGTTGTTTCTTATATTGTATTGATTATCAGTGTAAGGAAAAAATAATGCGATTTTTTTGCTATTTTTTCTTCGAATTATTTGGAAGTATACTTCAAATTGCCTTATCTTTGCATCGTCAAAAACAGAGAACGTTATTTGAAATACTTGCGAAAATAGCTCAGTTGGTAGAGCAC
>CAKVCR010000308.1 GCA_934725835.1 uncultured Odoribacter sp. | reverse complement strand
GCGTATGAGCACGGATTGATTACCGTTTGCGACGGTATGGGAGACTTTGGTATTTATCTGGCACTGAAAGCGTACGAGCCGATTGTGAAGGAGCATCCGGAGGAGGATCTGCGGTTCGGAATCGACCATTGTCAGATTACGACGGAAGGCTTGATTGAAGAATATGCCCGTCTTCATGTAGTAGCCGGATGTGAGCTTGTCTTTGTAAAATCGGACATTGAGATCGCGGAAGACAGAGTCGGAAAGCATAGAGCGTCGCTTTCTTACAATTGGAAGCGGTTTTATGATAACGGGTGCGCGGTCGCGGCCGGTTCGGACAGCCCGGTTGAGGATTATAATCCGATTTTGGGAATTGAAGGCGCGGTGAATCGGCGTGACTGGGACAATCAGCCGCCGGAAGGCTGGTTCAGTGATCAGTGTCTTACGGTAGAGCAGGCGGTTCGCGCTTTTACGGTGGGATCGGCGTATGCCAATTATGAAGAAAACGAGAAGGGAACGATCGAACCGGGAAAATTTGCGGATCTTGTCGTTCTTTCGGAGGATCTTTTTACAATGGATAAAAACCGACTCGCGGAAGCTGTCGTGGAGAAGACGATTATCGGCGGAAAGCTGGTATATTCTGCATAATTCATGCGCAGTTCATGCGTAATTCGTAAGAAGAATCGAAAACGGATAAAAATATTTAAATTACAGTAAGAGACAGAACCCCTTTCTTCCGTTCTCATCTTTGGAAAGGGGTTTTTGCCTGAAAAAGACTAAGGGATGATTTTTCGGGATGGAAGGACATATTGAAACATACAGCACAATCGAGCAATTCTATGAGGAAAACAAAAATCTGGTGTACGCATTTTTAAGTGATTTGGTCTGTGACGCAGACACCAAAGACGATCTTTCTTCGGTCGTTTGGGTCCGGGTCATGGAGCGGTCGGAAAAATTTCTTTCAATGCAGAAACGGCACGCGCAGAATTATCTGCGTGTTATGACAAGACACCTTGTGAGCGATTATTTCCTTGAGGAGGACCGGAAGCGGAATCTTCAGGAGAATGTCGAGGTTTGTCTGGGCCGGGATGAAAAGGAAAATGCGGTGGAATCCGAACTGTTTGAGAAAGACTTACTTGCGTATCTGTCGGATGCCTGCGAGTCTCTGGATGAAACGGAGAAAGATTTGATTCGAATGAAATTCGCCCACCGGATGACATCGAGAGAAATCGGGGAAGCGCTGGATTTATCCGAATCAGCGGTCCGTGTCCGTCAGCTGCGGCTTTTGAGAAGGCTGGAAAAGAAAATCCGGGAGCTGAGATTTCTGTCGGAAGGGGTCGTTTAGGAGCCGGAGCCGCGGCAGAGACCAATGCGGCACGAATCCGCCGAAAAGGAGATTCGCGCGCCGAGCGGAAGGGTCATCTGCGGAAAGTGGTGACCGGCGGACAGTCCGGCAAGGACCGGGATTCCGAGCGGCGCGAACATTTCCCGGAAAAGGGAAAGCAGGGAGTCCGGAAGCGTGGAGCCCTCTTCTCCCGATTTTGTGAATGTGCCGAGCAAAATGCCGGACAGACCGGCAAGCGCTCCGGAAAGGCGAAGCGAGGTAAGCATTCGGTCGATCCGGTAGGTGGGCTCGTTGACCTCTTCGAGAAAGAGAATTTTCTTTTCCGTGCGGAGGACATACGGACTTCCCTGTAAGCTTTGAATCAGCGAGAGATTTCCGCCTGTAAGAATTCCGTCCGCTTCCCCGCCGAAAAGCGGGAAAAGGGGTTCTTCGGGCGGATTTTTGAATGAAAATCGATGCCGGAACAGTGCGTTTTGGAGAGAATTTCGAGAGTAGTCGTCCAGTGCGCGGTAATCCGTTTGCGGCATGGGGCCGTGAAAAGTGATGAAACCGCACTTCTGCTGAAGGGCGACGTGCAGGGCCGTAATGTCACTGAAGCCGCAGAACACTTTGGGATGTCTGCGAATTTCCTGAAAATCAAGAAGCGGAAGCAGGCGCATACTGCCGTAGCCGCCGCGCAGGCAGAAAATGCCGCGGATATGATCGTCGGTAAAAGCGCGTAGGAGGTCCGAGGCGCGGAGCGCGTCGCTGCCGGACAGATAGGAAGCGGCAGAGCCGGAAAAGCAAGAAGCGCCTCCTTCGGCGAGGGAAGTGCAGGACGGGAAAAGTTCGGGGATTAGGCCAAGGCTGCGAAGTCCTTCGGCCGCTCGCGCGGCGGCGCCGCGCGGCGCCGGCGATGCCGGCGCAATCAGGGCGACGCGGTCACCCTGACAGAGCGGCCGCGGCCATTGCAATGTGCGCATATTTCTCTCCTCGGATGTGGACACCTGTTTTTTTCTATGCTAAAATGAAAAGGTAATCATGAAAAAGAAACGAGGTCTAGGAATGGAATCTTATCATACTGTATGCAAAAAACCGGAAGAACTTTACCAAAGCTTTTATCATTCCGTGCGTGAAATTCGGAACTTGAAAGAGCTGATTTCCGGGAGTTGCGAACTTTATGGAGATCTCACTGCGTTTCTCACAAAAGAGGAGAAGGGCGGAGAATATCACGAAATCAGCTATCGCGAATTCTATGAGGATTTGAATGCGCTTGGCACAAAGCTGACGGATCTTGGACTCCGCGGCAAAAAGATTGCCGTAATCGGTGAGAATTGTTATGACTGGGCGGTTGCCTATTTTGCGATTGTAAACGGGACGGGTACGGTTGTCCCTCTGGATCGAGAACTCGGAAAAGATGAAATTTTCCGCCTGATTGACGCGGCGGAATGTTCGGCGGTTTTTTATACCGGAACTTACCGGGAGCTGTTCGCGGAAAAAGATCTTCCGTTTCAGTTTGAGATGGCGGTTTACGGCAAACAGCATGATGCCGAAAGAGAAAACGATATCCGCCGCCTGATTTGCGAGGGAAAAGAGCTGCTTCTCCGGGGAGACCGGCGTTTTCTTGACGCCGAAGTTGAGGACGACGCGATGTGCAGTTTGATTTTCACATCCGGAACGACCGGCACTCCTAAGGGCGTGATGCTCAGCCACAGAAATATTGCATCCAACATTATGAATACCGCCAAGATTTTTAAGATCGAGACGAGCGACCGCTCGCTTTCCATGCTGCCGATTCATCATACCTTTGAGTCCACCATCGGCATTATGGGGTTGCTGTTTCAGGGCGGATCCGTTGCATTTTTTGAAGGTCTCAAATATCTGAACAAGAATCTGATGGAAGCGAAATGTACGATGCTGGTCGGTGTTCCGCTGATTTTTGAAAATATTTATGCGAAGATCTGGAAGACCGCCCGAAAAGAAAAGAAAGAAAAGGCGTTGAAAGCGGCGATTGCGCTGAATCGTCGTCTGAACCGGATCGGAATTGATATGCACAAGACCTTGTTCCGCTCTGTATATAAGCCTCTCGGAGGGCGAATCCGCATTATCCTCTCC
>CAKVCR010000307.1 GCA_934725835.1 uncultured Odoribacter sp. | reverse complement strand
ATCTTACGTTCGACAATTTTATTATTATTCATTGCGATCTCTGTATTCCACACGCCAGCATCCTGAATCCATTCTGGCGAACACAGAATCTCTCTCAAACGATCGTAATTACTCCATTTTTTATTATGAACCAGATTTATTCGGATTTCTGTAAAAACAGCCGTCAAAGCAAATATAAATTCGACACGACTTGGCAAGAACCTATTTTTAACATCTTTACCAAAACGAATATCACAAAGTACAGCCATCACTTTATTAGGGCTATCTTCACTCGAAACCTGATTACTTATATCTGAATACCCCTTCCCAATAACAGCCTTAGACAGAATTTCTACAAGACGTTTCTTCTCTATAGCATATCTTTTCATTTCCTTCTTTTCTCTATCCAACAAATGGTTATAATCATTAGAATAAGAGGTCAATTTACGAATAATCTGTTTGGCTTTTTTGTGATTATTCACCTCTGCCATATCTTTTTTACTCCATTGTTGATAGGGCAATTGCGCCACTGCCAGCCATTTACTTACAAGATTCTTGTCTTGACAGTAATTTGTCAAAATACGTACGGCATCCGCATACAATAAATTTCTGCGCTCATCAAAACGCTGACATACAATTTTATGTTGACGAGAATAATACTGGCGAATTTCATTCTGAAGGTCTTTATTATCTTTATACGACACACCAAATCTCTCCTGGGCATCCTTGCACAATTCTTGCAATCTCCTATAAGTATAAGGGAAAGTCTTTTGCTTACAACGATATGTTGTCAGGTAAGAACAACCGCCAAGTTTTGTTTCAGCCTTTGCTGTTGTGAACAACTCTTCACGTACAAACTCTGCCTCAAAATCTCTGAATTCCCGTTCCAAATCCCATTGGTTAATACGTCTCAACTCTGCCTCAAGAGTTGTATATCCAACCATCAGTTCATCAACAATATCCTGTTGGGCATTCACATTAAGCATGGCAATTCTAGCAAGTAATGTACTTGCAGTAATACGGCTTTTTATACCAAGAGCCTGGCACAATTCCTCATGTTCGTTCAGATAATCCATGGCAACTTCATTTCCATATTTATTGTTGATATCGATAAAATCTGCCTGATCTTTTTCTTGATCTTGATATGCTGCTGTATTAGCACTTAAAGAACGTAGTTTTGCACGAAGCATCATATTAAGACGCTTCTCCGATGGAATAGCCGTAATAATATATTCATACAATGGAGGTAAGTCCATTCTCTGACCGGTTCTGTTGATACGACCTCGCTTTTGCAAATCAATATTCACATCAAGGTCATTTTGTACAATCAACATTTTACGTTGTCGCACTTGTTCTTCAGGGACTTCATTCGTTGATACAGCATGGGCACTCGCACCAATTGCTCCGCATGCATTAATTAAAATAACATCCAATTTGTTATTCTGGAAATCATTAAAGATTTGGTTAGAATGTCGCTTCTTTCGAGGAAGAATCCTCGCATAAATATAATCGTCATCTCCCTCCGGAGAAAGATACTCCAATTGATGCGCACGACCCGTGCATTCCTCAAATCGAATATGAGTTCTCATTTCATCAGGATTCACAAAATATTCTTGCTCTATCAATTGTCTAATCACATCAATGGGAGACATCGGGAGATGAAACACCTCACTCTCTATGTTTTGTTTTATAGAATTATAATATATTCTCAGCTCATCTAACATTGACTCCAATTTCATCGCTTCTGAAGAATCGCCTTCCACCTTCCAATCAAAAATTGGAGTATCTTTGTCATTCTCAATATTATTGTCAACAGCTTCACCCCCAAGACGCAAGAAATCATTAATATCAGTAGTACTCCTAACGGTCTTATTTAATAGACGAAGTAAAAGAGCAGACATATCACCACGAACAGAGCCATCATCCAATACCATAACATCGTGTAGGATACATTCTAATGTATCACTCATACCAATAACAACACTACGTCCCTGTTTGACATTATCAATAGCCGTTTGAGCAACTTTCTGTGCTTTTAGTGCCAAGAGCAATATTTTATTTACATAAAACAATTGAGCCCGTGTCGGAAAACATTTAAAACATACTAATTCTCCAAACATTTGCCCCAAACGCACTGTCTCCCGAATCATTTCAGACAATTTAACAATCTCACGAAAAAAGTACATAACCTTGTTAAATAACTCTGAGTGTAATACTATGTCATCATCAAGGTAAGTATATATTGGAGGAGGAATTCCTTCATTCGAATGTTCTCTGCGAATCATCTGCCCCTCTGTTGCTAAAGTTGAAGATACAAATTCCTGCATAGGTATACCTCCACGATGTAATGCCTTAACCAATGTATGCTCAGTTGCCAAGGCTCTAAGAGCCGTCCTGTGCGTAAAAGTAATAAAGCTTTCCGGACGTTTTGCAAATGTAGCAGAAAGAAATACACAAGGTGTTTGTTTATTTTCTACCAACAAAAGATTAATACCTTGTGTAGTAGCTGAAATTTTTCCAGAAGTTACACTACTACTTCTGTGTGCTTCATCAAAAATAAATAACACATGGTGTTTTTTACACAAAGACTGCAAAAATCCCAAACGAGCCATGTTACGCTTGATATCCTTTAACTGAGAATAGGTAATCATCAAATAATCAAAACTATCAGATGGAATATTCCCTGAAGCTATAATATTTTGAAGAACCTCCTTTTTAGGAGCTTTATAGACTATTTCATATTGTTTCTGATACAGCTTCATCAATTCAGCTTCATGTTCTGAATCATCATCGTCAATAGGCGACCATATTTCATCTTGAGCATCTTCTTCCTCTTCAACAATACTATCAAAATCTACTACAGAAGCACCGGCATTCACCACAAACGGACGCGCATCCTTAATGCCCAAAACCTTACAATCGCGATACATATCACTAAACAAAGTGTATCTTTCGGTAAAAAAAATAGGCAAATATCCAGACAAAAGTCCATATCTAATCATTGCAGCTGCTTGTCTTCCCTTACCTACCCCTGTCTGATCTCCAATAATTACAGCCTGAGCACGCTTCTCAATATTATACATAGCAAGTGCCACTCCGTCTACTTGTTCTGCCGCTAAAGCATCAGATAGTTCTGACATATTCATATGAAGTCGATTGGCAACATAACCACTTACATCTCCCCCCAAAGCTTCTTTCAATTTAAGCAAAGCTTTGTTAGTATCCTGCCAAAGATGTTTGGGAATCACTGTCCCCAAAGTTTCAACATTGTTTGCAACACTTTGATATTTGTTCAAATTTTCCATAGCCTTTATCCGTTTTTGCCTCAATATCGATAGTACATTAAAATTGCCCTTATATTTTAATTTTTAAAATTTATCAGATTCGTATTTAATTCTTCCACCGGCTTACAGAGCAACTGCATTTCCAGTTTATACGGATCCAGAGGATGCGAAGTCAGGTA
>CAKVCR010000306.1 GCA_934725835.1 uncultured Odoribacter sp. | reverse complement strand
ATACTTAACTTAAATACATATTCCCGGAGGAAATACTATGTACTATATCGGCGTGGACCTCGGCGGCACTAATATCGCCGTAGGCATCGTAAACGAAAAATACGAAATCGTAAAAAAAGGCAGCACCCCCACTAAACCCGAAAGAGGCTGCGACCCCATCATCGAAGACATGGGCGCTCTTTGCAGAAAGCTCGTCTCCGAATGCGGTCTTACCCTCGACGACATCGCCTATGCCGGAATCGCTACTCCCGGTACCGCCAACAGCGACACGGGTATCGTCGAATACTCCAACAACATCCCCTTCAGAAACTATCCCATCGCAGCTAAGCTCTCCTCCCTCCTCGACGGCACGAAGGTATATATCGAAAACGACGCTAACGCTGCTGCCAAGGCTGAGGCTTTCGCGGGCGTTGCAAAGGGAGCTAAGTACTCCGTTATGATCACACTCGGCACGGGGCTGGGCGGCGGCATCATCATCGACGGCAAGGTTTACTCCGGATTCAACTTCGCGGGCGCCGAGCTTGGTCACACCGTTATCGAAAAGGGCGGTCGTCCCTGCACCTGCGGAAGACGCGGCTGCTGGGAGGCGTACAGCTCCGCTACAGGTCTTGTAAACATCACGAAGGACCACATCGTCGAGGCTCGCAAGTCGGGACGCAAGACTTCCATGGAAGAAATGATAGGCGGAGATCTCTCCAAGGTATCCGCGCGCACCGCTTTCACTGCTATGAAGGCAGGAGACAAGGTTGCTGCCGAAGTCGTTGACGAATACATCAGCTACCTCGCGTGCGGCGTCGTCAACGTTATCAACATTTTCCAGCCGAACGTACTCTGCATCGGCGGCGGCGTCTGCAACGAGGGTGAATATCTCACAAAGCCTTTACTTGAGAAGGTTTGGGAGGAGACATACTCCCGCGAGGGCACGCCTCAGACGCAGATTCTCATTGCTAAGCTCGGCAATGATGCGGGCATAATCGGAGCCGCTGTGCTTGGACAGTGAGAACTGCACTGCGCGGTTTAACGTAAACTAAAATTTCAGCCGGATTTGGTATGAGAGGTTTTCATTTTACCTCTTGCCAATCCGGCTTTTGTTTTGGAGAAAAGACTTGCGTCTTTTCGATTTGATTATATCTCACTGCGGTGAGGGGGTGCTCCTACGCGGAGGGCGCACAGAGGGATTCAAACGCCATCCCTCTGCGAGTACCGGCTTGCCGATTACGTGCAGTTGAACAGTTTACTTTGGCTGTCGCCCCCGTAGACTACTGGCGAAAAGGTCTTCTTCGATTTTGGCTAACCTCCGAAAGAAATGCATTGGTATTCTGTAGTTTATAGAGGTATTCATAGTCGAAATTTCATCACCGTCACCAATTCAATTCGGCTTAAACTGTAAGTTCAGTTCGATATAGGCTAACCGCAGTGTGTCGTTAGGAATTGCGTTGAAATGAAGCGAACGTCCGATTTCGTTTTGCTTCCGTAGAAAGACTGACGAACGTCTTATCAAATTTCAGCCCAATAAACAGACGCGGACATGTTACGCTACACTACTAAGGCTTATGCTTCATCGCGCCCCAAAACTCACCGCGCGTACATTTTATGCTCCACTACTACGCTTTATGCGAAACCGCGCGACTAATCGGTTCAAGTGTGCGAAGACGGCAGTTTATTCCTAAGCCTAACTCCACCGTGAAGCCGGTACTCCGCACTTACATAGTAAGTGCAAGGGACAGGCGCCTGAATCCCTCTGTGCGCCCTCCGCGTAGGAGCGTCCCCTCACCGCAGTGAGATTTAATTAATCTGAAAGGGCGAAGCTCTTTCTACTTTTCTCTTACTTAAAGTCTAAGTAAGTCTTCATCATGGGAAGTTTCTTAGAAGGCGCAAGTCGTCTAAGGAAAAAAAGCGGCTCGGAGTGGGGTTTTATCTCTCTCCTGAGCCGCTTTTTCTTTATATAATATACATCTCCCGACCGTTTATGTTCTCTGCTTTGGGCGCGTACCCGAGGCGGAATTTTTTCTCTACGTCCCAGTTGCTCTCGTCGCTGTCGGGGACGTATACTCGTATCATACTGCCGTCCTGCGCAGTTTTTTCTCCCGCGGGGGTTACTTCCGTTACTGCGGTTTCGTGCAGCTCGCTTAAAGCGAAGACCGACACCGACAGCTCCGCCGTGAGATTCAGTCCGTCTCCTTCCTCCCTTGCCGTCACGTCGCACACTCTCACCGCGCATCTCTTCATGTCCGCGCCGCTTCCGTCAGCCATTCCGCCGTCACACTCGTATTTCAGGGGGAATGTTCCCTCGCAAAGGCTGTATTCTCCGTCCTTTTCTACTATGGCGCACAGCTTTACTTCTCCCTCCGCGCCGAGCTTTCCGTCTTTTGACGTTACCCTCGTGACTTCTCCGCTTCCCCATGACATAACATGGCGCGCTCCCTCGTCCGTTTTTATCTTTCCGCCGAAGGTCAGTCTGCCGCTTGCCGCACCGACAGCACAAACCGCTCCGATATCGCAGGTCTTTTTTTCCTCAGCTGTCACGTCGGGCAGGTACGCGTCGTCCGTTATCTCGCTCTCACTCTCGCGCATCACGTCGGCGTCAATTGTGTACTCCATGCTCCACGCTGTCTCGCCCTCTCCCGACTTCACCTCGGTCATGGTAACGGAGGCAAACACCGCGCACGTCATCCTCTCCCCGTCCTTTTTATCGGCGAAGGAGTCGGGCAGTCTCACCTCGTCGTCGATGGGAGCGCGCGAACGGGAGGTAAAGTAAACTCCGTCCTCTCCACGCATAAGCACGGTAAGGTACGCCTCTCCCTTGACTTTTACCGCACCCGAGGAAATTCTCGCGTCGGACACGCATATCTCGCCGAGAGCCGTCACGGGAACACAGCCTTCCCTCTCGCGTATCTCGCCCGACACGTCTCCCTCATGCCTGACCTCGCAGACGCGTGCGGTTTTCACTGCTTTCTTCTTCTGCCGAGCCGTGCTTTTTAAATCGAATTCGTCTCCACGGCATGACAGCGCGCAGAGCTTTACTCTTGAAGACAGCGTTATCCTTCGCGGAGACGTTACACGGCAGTTTACTCCCTCAGCCGCGCACGACAGCACTATATCTCCCGGAGTGAATCTATCTCCCTCCTCGGTTTTGAGCGGAATATGCCCCGTGTACGCCGAGGTCCGGCTGCTTTGGCATATCTCGCCCTCACCGCCAATGTAGACGACTGTATAGGTCACGTCTCCGTCCGCTTCAAGCTCCTCTCCAGAGAGGTATTTTCCGCCGACCGACGCTCTCGCGGTTACTCCCAGCACGCGTCTCACCTCGGGGCAGTAGTCGGGCAGGACAAAATCCTCGCTCACGTCGACCGTATTTTCGGTATCACACCTTTTTTGATATATCATAAGCTCATCCTTTCGGCGGCGTGACAATTCTCTTTTTCGCCGCATATTCTGTTATTGTCTGTCTGTAGCAGTGTATGAG
>CAKVCR010000305.1 GCA_934725835.1 uncultured Odoribacter sp. | reverse complement strand
AGCCATTTCAAGTTGCCTCGTACTTTCCTTCGCAATGTTATACACCTGCATGGAATCAGTCTCTGTAAATTTTTCAGGTTCAACCAGCAGTTTCCCCGACCGAAAATCAATGTTAAATGTCCTTGCATGAAGGACCGGCATAACACTAATTTGCATATATCATCTCCTCCTTACTGCGAAATTTCCCGGAAGGCTTCTTTATAATAATCACGCAAATTCTTTTCAACCCAACCAACATAGATTGTTTTTCTATCAGAAAACAATTCGATCAGCTTGTATGCATCAGCAGAAAGCTTATCAATTAACTCTTGCAGCTCCTTGGCGTTCTGCCTTGCCTTATCCAACTTGCCAGGATTGATCAGTCCCCTAATTCCGGAATATTTTTCAATGAAGTTTGCATTTTTATCTTTTTGCATTTTAGCAAGAACCAAATATTTCATCAATATTGCAAGAACAGAAAACGCAATTGGCTGCTCGATATTGAATGGGTCAGGAACAAACCCAGGTACAATATCCCCTCCTAAAGTGACAGACATCAGCAGGACGACTCTTTCAGATTCTTCAATTAACTGCGCAAAGGTCTCGCGTATTATTTCTTGTACTGCAGATTGATATGCTTCAGGAATCAAATCACATTTTGTTACAACAACGCCAACAGGGGGAAGCTTAAAATTTTCAGAAGATAATCTCTGAAACATTTTAATTTCATCTCTAACTCCCTTATCATATTTAATTTTTTTTAGAATTTCATTCTTATATTCATCACGATTTTGTGCCCGTGTACTTACAAATAATCTTCCGTCCAATATAAGGAGGAGACAATCAGAATCTTTGACATCTTGAATCAAGTTCTGACATTCTGGAGCAGACGGTTCCGCAAGAATACCGCCGGGATAATCTTTCCAGTCAAAGTCCATCACTGGTTTATAGTTATGCGCAATATGGAACTGATATTGTTCAGGCTTATCTGTTGGATATGGTTTTTCTCCGTTGCTGATTTTTTCCCATAGCTTCTCTAGGTACATATCTTGGTTTGGATCTTTTGCAACCAGCGAAAAATTTTTTACACCGGCAGACATGCAAATATACATTCCAGCAAGATATGTCGTCTTCCCGGACTCTTTTACGCCGAGTACTGTGATTTTATTATCCATAATATCTTACTCCTTCTTTATAAATCCAAAAAGCGAGAGCTTTGTGTTCTATGGTAGTTCTTTTCTGGGGCCGAGTTCGCATTTGGGAATCGAACTGTATAATTGCTGACATAGTTTGCTAAATTCTTTGTTGGTCCTTCCAAAGATTGAAACATTTCATATCTTTCCTGTGCTTTTGATGCATATTCAGTAGCCAACTCACCATTAGTCTTCATTCCAAATAATTTACTGATTCCCCAATCTAGCAGTCCCGTCTTCTTTACATAGTTTTGTGATTGCTCCGCATAGCTTTGTGCTTCAAGTCCCGCCATAACGAAGGAAAGTTTCAATCCGCTGTCAAGAATATCGAGTAATGGCAAGTCTACATTATAGAAACCATCTTTCGAACAAGAAATCGGAACCACCCTTATGTACAATCTTTTATTCTCGCTCGCATTATCGATGAATTGTTGAATGGGTTGCTTCACTTGTTCAAAGGAGACATTGGATGGAATTCTGTCAAACTTAGTTAAAACAATTATTACAGAAAACAGCGGACTCTCATTTTTTTCAAGTTTTTCCGTAATCAGTGCTATAATTCTACGGAAACGGTGCACTGACATTTGATTGTTCAAAAGAGCAACTGAGTCCAAAAAAATCATCATGCCGTCAGCCGAATCAATGTCTTTTTGCAGTGCTTCAATACTTGTGTCGGTTATTACACCTCCATTATAGTCGATCCAATCAAAATCTAGAACACTACGTTGGTTATAGTACAATTGGAAATGATAGCTTCCCCTTGTATCAGTTGCAACCGGGTAATTTCCATCGCCAATCTGTTTATAAACACGTTGAAACCAAGCCTTTGTAGTAGGATCTGTACGAATATAGAACCCTGAAATTCCATTATCCAGCTTTCCAAAAGCACTTGCCATATATGTTGTTTTTCCAGATTCTTTGTTTCCAATCATTAATATTTTCATAGACCTCACCTCATAAATCGAGATAGTGTGGTTCATCATCTTGATGATTCGGCTCTGGAGAAACGGGTATAGTCGGCAATCGGTCCTTAGAAACAGGAGTGGCTTCGAGCCTCTGCCCATCAAGTTCGATACAGATTTTATGACACAATTCCCCATATCTTCCCTGAATTTTTCTTGCCTGATATGCATTATCCAGCTTTTTAAAATAAGCTTTGTCTTCTTTTGAGAAATATCGATTGAACGATAATCTACCAGAAAGCAAATCATTTAAGAAACAGTCTACAGAAGACGTACTTCTTAATTCTACCCACGCTAGCAGAGATTCATCTAAGTATTTTACATAATCACCGATGTCGGTGTATTCACAAGTAGAAAGCGCATACCCAAGCCTTAACTCGTGCAAAACGGTTTTCTTATAGCTCTCAGGCATTTCCGCAAAGCTCAAGTTACCGTTTACAGGTGCAGCCAACACAGATGAATAGATATCCCCATATTGAGCACCAATGGCATTCTTTATTCCGTTATATCGTAACAATGCACTTTCGATGCCCTGTGTCATTTCATAAGCTGCAACTTTAGGAAGAAGCGGTTCTTGGTTATACATGATCAAGTTATAAGTATCGTATGCATAGCCAACGACAAATTTCAAATATGCAAGGATCATATTCGTAAGATCCTTAACATATTTAGGGTCGGCCTTACCATTGGATACTTCCAAGTTATACGGAAGCTTAAACAACGTAAAATGTTGTTCCTGCGCATTTCCGAATCCCCAAATTGTTGCGGACACGCAAATTTCATTATTCAACACATTGCTATCAATGATAAGGACAGGGAGTTCTTTTAAAGCGTAATGTACATTGGCATTAAATGCGCCACCATAATAGCTGTTTTTATAGGCATTATGATAGAATATGATATTCCTGGAGCGGAAGATGTTGTGATATCTATCGACATATTCCACTAGACCCTGTTCAATTTCCGGAAATACATATTTTGTGAAAAACTCATTATTGCTCTTTGAGAATAACACTCTCAAAGCTACCGTATCATCATCAAGTATCTGCTCACTCCGTAAAACCATTGGACGTACCCATAAAGGCCATTCCGCTTCAAAGTGATTCCACTCAGACGATTTGCACATCAGTTCAAAGTTGTTCTGCTGTTCCAACAATCGCATATTGTGGTTGGCTTTGCTCATTTCCCGCTGAAGTTTTGCATTTTCATCACTGACTCTAATCTGGAAGTCTTGGCGATTCCGTTCCATACGCTCAGTGAATTCCTGATTTTTCTGGGTTAGTTCGTTTTGCTGCTTTCTTGCCAATGCACTATTTACTGTACTTGTTGCAGCATTGATGATTGCCG
>CAKVCR010000304.1 GCA_934725835.1 uncultured Odoribacter sp. | reverse complement strand
ATGAAGGAAAAAGACCTCCGTTTGATTTTATTCGCGTCTGGTTCATATAACCCCGAATTTGATTATTCGCCATGGATAGAAAAAAGCATTCCGGTGCTGCAGGATGATATTTCTTTTATCTCCTATCATAACTATGTGCCTAGAATTTTTGAAGGCGATTGTGGCGGTATTGACTTTACATCAGAAAAAGGCATCCGTAAAACTTACAGCACAATTATTGATGCTCCGGATCAATGCCTAAAAGATGTCGCGGATCTGCGCAAAAAACTGGACGATAATCAGTGGTTCAAGGTCATGATTTCATATGATGAATGGAATCTGTATTTTGCCTGGTTCCACAATCCCGGTGTTATGGAAGGTCTGTATTCAGCATTGATGATGGACATCTTCTGCAAACATCATCTGGATCTGCATATGCCTGTAGCCTTGTATTTCCAGCCAATCAACGAAGGAGCAATCAGAGTTCTGGAAAAAACATCTGAACTGACTGCCAACGGACAGGCCTTTGCGATCATGAAATGTCATGCAGATCAGACAATGATGGAGTGCAGATTAAATACTGAAAATGACGATTTGCGCTGTCTCGCTTCCTACAATGAAGACAGTCATGAAGTGACCGTCACGATTATCAATAAAGCATATGATAACGATTATCAGATCATGCTAGACGGCTCAAATGAAATCCTCGAAGCATCTCTGTTTGAAGGAAAATGCCTGTTCCAGGGGAGCAAATTTATTCTGCAGGAAATGAATCCTGATAATCTGTCCTTGCCGGCACATTCAATCCTGAAACTTAAAGTCAGAAGCTGACACGGCCAAACAATATGAAATATCACCAGCCTCCGTATTGATAAGGTAAAATATTTTTCGCACACTTCATTTGCCAAGTTTACTTCTACTCTTGAGTAGAGGTAACTCTGGCAAACTCGAAAGTAGATTTTACTCCGGCAAAGATAAACAGCTAAAATCGCATAAAAACAGTGACCCCAGTCAAGTAACTAAACTGCCCCAACAGCCGTCCAGATACGGCCGTAGAGACAGGTAAAAAAGTCTGATATAGCACAAGTTTGATCAACGCACTCAAGCAGGAAATTATCTGGCGCGGGGTTTATGTTGGGAGGTCGGTGTGGTAGCCTCGCCGTAGGCGCCAGCCCAGTGGACGCCTATACGGATGGCGGCCGCGGGGATGGCCCTTAAGGCTGGCTATCCGCACCGACGGGGCCCCGACGTCAACCCCCAGAGGAAAATAGTCTCAATCACAAATTCTATGTGAGGGAACGTTCCTAACGTAATTCTGCCGGCTGGAATCGAACAGCTTCAGGAAGAAGTATTCATCGTCCGGATAGCCATACCCTTGCCGGCGTATTGTCTTAATCCGCTGGTTGATTTCCTCTATCTTGCCAGCGGATATATTGTAGGTCGCGTGGGCTATGATTCCCTCGTAATGGTTGTAAAGAAGATTGTGAAACCACAGGAAATGCTTGTTACCTGTCGCAAGACATGTATCCAGAATGGCGCCAATCTTCTTCATCATTTCCGTTTCATCCGTCATCTTATAAGCTTCGGCGAGTTGTTCTTTCACCAGATCAACGGTAAAGAGCAACTTGTTCTGCTGCAGAAGCTCATCGTATCGTGCTTCATAGCCGCCTTTTCGTGTAATATTCTCGGTCTTAAACAGTTCGCTGCCTTTGTGAATTACTCTTCCTTCCTCTGCCTCCTTATCCTTCGCCTGAAGGGTAGAACGATTAGATGTCAGAATAAAACGTGAACGCTTCAGGCTCTTAGCCGCTTCCTCATCACCTTCCTCCTGCAGACGGTGTTGTTCATCCTTGCGCACTTCAGATACAACCTTGTCGTTGAAATTCTTGACGATATGGAAGTAGTCGAATACTGGCTGAATCCATTCACATCTCTCTTCAAATGCCTCCTGAAAGTCTGAATTCATGTCGCACGCAACTGCTTCCACGCCTTCCATCCAATCCATCCCTACGTGTTCTATGAAGTCATACACGATCTGCTTTTTCTTGCCTTTCGCAATCCAGAGAATATGACCCGTTTCCATATCAATGATGTGAGTGGCAAACTGATAACCATCATGTAGTTTAAATTCATCGATTCCCAGGAATTTGGCCTGCTTCTCCGGTTTGATCAGCTTTCCATCAATCGTGTACTTCTCCTGAAGCCGCTTCTTGTCAATATCTTTGACGGTGTTTTTACCCAGGCCCGTAATCTCTGCTACCTGCTTTAATGTATAAGATGCAGCTGCCAACAGGTCACGGGCATATTGATAGAGGGATTCAGTAATCATATGGCCGGGCGCTTTGAATCCGATGAACTGTTGTTTAACCGCTCCGCATTTGGAACAGCGCAACTGATTGTGCGGAAAGCGCAAGCATGATAGTGAACTGCCAATAGGCAGATGCCGGATTGTGATATCCGGGTGGCCATTGATGTTCATTCGCTTCCCACAGCATTTGCATTTTCTCTCGGCCTCATTCAGTGCAAGGACGCCCTGGAAGCAGTAAACTTCTCTGCCGGATTTGGCGGTTCCGACCATCGTTTCGGTATTCTGGAATCCATATAATGTTGACGGAATCCGAAGAAATTCCGTCGATTGCTCAAAAACAAGTTGCCCATTTTCCGTAGTTCGGATATAATCGATATATGGAATCTCCTTTGTGCTGGTTTGTACGCATCTGGCCAGGATGCAAACCAATTATACAGGGAGATTCCTTTTTTTCAAGTTGTCAAGGTCCAGTTTCTCTTTTACGCCAGTTCGATTTGGTCAACCTCGTTTGACAGAGGTTGCTGCGCAACCTCTTGATTACCTCTTAGCACTGACGGAACGCCGAGTCAAGGATGCCGAAGGCACGGCCGCTTGCGGCCGCGAAGTCCTTGACTCGGTGGGCCGGCAGTGCTACTCTCCTGCACTCCTCCCCACACAGAAAAAATGATTGACCCAATAATTGGACAACCAATATTAAAAACCACTATTATATAACAGCACAAAACTGTTATACAAGAGTGGTTTTCTGTCCGCACGTTTGAAGCTGCTACTCAATAATTCTCTGTTTTAGAAAACCTCTATGTCTTCACTTCAAATTCTAATCTCTTACTCTGCGAGAAATAAAAATGTGAAAACACCCTTGACAAAACAACTCGAAGGGGGAGAATCGCCCTTTTCGCAAATGAAAGAATAGCTGAATTTATTGATTTTGCTATCCAAGACAAGTTTGCTTATGTCAACAAGCTGAAGCGGCTTTACCGCCGAATGTGAGCCTGAAAAATACTTGAGATTTGCTATAAATTCTGCTATAATACTGCCGTATATTTACGGGGAAGCGGGGTTATTATCCCCAAAAATTACGGAAGGAGGGCTTGACGATGTTAAACGGAAGTGCGACACTTGTTGTCGGCTCGGCTCGGCTCGGCTCGGCTCGGCTCGGCTCGGCTCGGCTCGGCTCGGCTCGGCTCGGCTCGGCTCGGCT
>CAKVCR010000303.1 GCA_934725835.1 uncultured Odoribacter sp. | reverse complement strand
AGTTCATCCGCAAATTTTCGCAGTATTCTCATGATTTCGCGCTTTTCCTCCAATTCGAGTTCGCGAATTTCATTATTGGTTTCGACAATTTCAGCCGGTTCAATGTAAGAGGTTTTACCAGTTGCTGACTCATCGTGGACAATACCGTTTATTTTACGTTTGTATGCAGACGGTACCGGTATCACCATGCGACCATCTCGGATAGCAATGGCGCTCTCTTTGTCTGCCCATCCTTCATTTTGAGCCTGCTGTAAAAGGCTCTGCATGCGTTTTGAAATTCCAGCCTGTTTGCGAAGCAGTTGATGTCGTATATCATTCAATTCTGGCGATGCAGTATCTTTGACAGATCCATGTTTGGATACTATCGCATCCAGACGTTGTTGTACAAACGGAAACAGGTGTACGTCACCGGCTTTAGAAGTCAGAATGGGGTAGCGTTCTTCCTTACCTTTGAAGAAACGTACGATAGCGCTGAGTGATTCCAGTGATAATTTGAGAGCAACCATTTCTGCAACTTCCAGAAATAATCCTTCTACTCTGATTTTTTGCAGAAAAGGGCGGGCATCTCGGAAATGGTCTCCAGGGAAAGAGTCTTCGACTTGCAGAATGTTCATAAATTCGTGAGTCTCCTTCAGTTGCTCGTCTATACTGATTGGGTCTGATGAAAATTTCATTTGATTCACCAATTCCCGTCCCATATCGCTCAGGCAGTATCCTTTTATCAGTTGCCTGATTTTATCAAACTTGATTTTACTTTCGAAATTTTCCGGATAAATCATATCCTTTCCTTTATAGAGATTATCGGACCTTGATGTTTCCTCTGATTCTTAACGTAGTCTCAGAGTGTTTGGGGTCGTTGGTAATTACTGTGATGGTTTTGTATTGTCTTCCACTTTTGCCAGCAGAATCGAACGTGGCACGAATTGTAGTCGATTGTCCCGGTTGTACAGCTTTGTTGCCGATAGTAACAGCGGTGCAACCGCAACTTGCTTTGGTATTGCGGATAAATAAAGGTCTTTTGCCTGTATTTTTTACGATAAAATCGCAATGAGTCTTTTCGCCTTGTTTGATTTCTCCGAAGTTGATTTCTTTGGAGACGAATTCAACAACAGGTGCATTGTCCAACTCCTGGGGTGTGAGTTTACTGAAATCTTCTACGATATTGGCTGTAACAGTGATGCGGTTGTTGAAATCTTTTGTACCGTTCACAGACAGCATGACGTTGTCGTAGTTGTATCCGTAATAGTTTCTTTTCGGAGCGTCAAACGTGATTATCATAGCCCCACGTTGATTGGGAGCTACGACAGCTGGCTGGAAATCGAACTGCAGATATGCAGGTTTATTTAGAGGTTCGATGCGTATTGGTTCGTTTCGGGTATTCAGATAGTAGACCGTATCTACCATTTTTTGCCATGTGTAAATGTTTCCAAAAGTGACGTTGGAGGCTCGGAATTTTATACCAGCCAATGTGTATTTATATAACAGCGTTGGTTTGGCAGGGTTGTCTATGACATTACCTGTCACCCGAAGTTCTGTACCCTTGTTTGTAAGGTTGGTGTATACCATGATTTTGTAGTCGAAACGTTCTTGGAAGCGTGAAGAGGTAAAAATCACTTGAATTTTACCGCTTTTACCTGGAGCAATCGGTTCGCGAGTCCATTTTGTTTGTATCTGTGCACTCATGGAGGTGGCTCGGGTGATGATGAAAGGTTTGTTGCCAGTGTTTCTGATTTCAAATATTTTTGTTTGAGTTTGGTCATCTGCCAATAAATTTTTAAGGACAAGAGTTGGCTGTTTTATTCCCATGACTCCTTGAGAGAATACCATGGTTGCAGAGAGTAGCAGAAAACTTGTCAGTAGAAATGATTTCATATATGTTTATTTAATTTGTCCGTTTATTTTATAAAGAGTAATCGGATTCTCCGGGTCGTTTGTTGTAAACTGAACAAGTTTTGTGATTTGCCCTTTAGAGGGAGTATCGAATGTGACTGATACTTTTACTTTTTTTCCTGGTTTGACAACATGTTTGCCGACGTGTACGTGTACATCTTTTTCAGATCCTTTCACTTTGCGGAATATTAAATCCGACTGACCTGTATTTTGAATAATGAATGTATGTGTCGCCTTGCTGCTCGGAGGCAGATTTTTGATGTCAGTCGTTTCATCCGGGAATTTGATGATAGGAGCATCTTCATAATTCCCTGCATAAAAATCAAAGTCCTCGTTGATATTGGCAGTAAAAGTGAAGAATCCTTGTATTGTGTCATTGATACGGATATTGACATTGTCTGTGACATATCCCCAATCATTTTTCAGTCTGGCATCATAGGTAAAGGAAATTTCGCCTTTTTCTCCAGGTTTAAGGACTTGGGGAGTTACCACAGCCTTGATATGGGGTTGCTGGCAGTTGACAACAATGTTAGCAGTCACTTTACCGCTATGTATCATTTGGATTTTACGCTCTATTTTCTGAGTGTTCATGATATCGTCAAGATCCTCTTTTAGTTGCGTGAATTTAATGTCGCCTATTGAAAAGTCATATCCTTCATAAGGACCGGCAGGCTGGTGTTGTACCTTGCCACGAATGGTCAGTGTGGCAACATTGTTGCTGGCATTTGAATTAACAGCTATACTTTTTACAAAGTTTCCAGGTCTGTTGCGGGGGTCGAAATAAATGCGTATTGCTCCGCTGGCGCCAGGTGCAATAGGCTTTTTGCTCCATTCAGGTACTGTGCATCCACAACCTGTCCGTACATTGGTTAATATTAATGGAGACTTACCTATATTCTTGAAAATAAAGTCGAAGACTACTTTTCCTCCTCGTTCCGGTATTACACCAAAATAGTGTGAGGTTTCTAAGAACTCAATCTTTGCTTTTTGCGCAAACACCAAGGTTGGAAGTATGATAAACAATAAAAGAAAAAGTCTTTTCATGTGTCATTAAATTTGTGCTTTTTGGAATCCTTGCAAAAGTACGAAAGAATTTGCGAAACATCACAGGTATGCTATTTTTATATGAAAAAAATATACTTGAGTAAATAAGCTGTACTTGTATGTCTTTACTTTCTTTTGTGGGTAAGTAGTGTTGTAATCTAAATAAAATCGTTTGCAATTCGTTATGTGAATAATGATAAGTGCTGAATTTAATATAGTTGTATGTTTTCTCCTTATAAATCTTGTTTAGTTTGTAAATAAACAGTATCTTTGCGGCGTTTTAACGATATTATTTAATTTAAAGTATTTAAGATTATGTATTTATCAGCAGAAAAGAAAGAAGAGCTTTTTTCTCAGTACGGAAAGTCTAATAAAGATACAGGTTCCGCAGAATCTCAGATTGCTTTATTTTCCTACCGTATTGCTCATTTGACTGAACATTTGAAGAGAAATCACAAAGATTTTGGTACACAGAAAGCATTGATTAGATTAGTTGGAAAACGTCGGGCATTGCTTGATTATTTGAAAGACTGCGACATTGAAAGATACCGTGCT
>CAKVCR010000302.1 GCA_934725835.1 uncultured Odoribacter sp. | reverse complement strand
CGAACAGGTGTTCGAGCCTGCAGTGACACCTGCGGTAACGGTTGCGTTGGCTCCGCCGATTCTTGTGCCGCCGGAAGCAGCCGTGTACCAGCCGTCGAAAATGTAGCCCGTGCGTGAAACGGTGGGCGCGCCGATTGTTGAGCCGTAAATGCGCGTGCCGGTGGTTGAGCCGGACGTCGTGCCGCCGTTGGCGTTAAAATTGATATTGAAATAGAAATAATTGTTTCTCCACCACTGGTGAATGGGATAATAGTCGTTTATGCCCCATGTGTCCTGACAGAAAACTGATGAATTTAAAAGCCCGGGCATGGAGGATGAACGAAGCTCTGTCTGTGTTTTTCCTGTTCCTTGTGCGCCCCCTAAAATACCGCTCAAGTAATAGCTGTTTGAAATAGTAGATGAATAACCGGATAGAACCTTTGAGGTCGATGCACCTGTTATATTTCCCGTTGAATATGAATCCGCAACGTTATTCAAATATCCGATAATTCCGCCTGCATAACTTGAATATGAAACATTTCCTCTGTTGAAGCTTAATGATACCCTTCCGCCATTACCTGCAATTCCGCCAACAGATGAACCGCTTGAACTATTGTATTTTGAAACATTTCCAAAATTAAAACTTTGGCTAATATCTGTCCATTTACCCAAACCTAATAGTCCGCCGCTGTCACCATTACCTTTAATTGTGCCAAAATTTGCACTTTTGTCTATTGTTCCTGCTTTATTTCTTTGATCCCAGTTACCTATCAACCCACCTGCTGCTGAACCCTGAGATGTAACATCTGCATAATTAAAACAATATGTAAGCGTAGGACAATCACCGTTACCGGAAAAACCTATCATTCCGCCTGCAGCATTACCTTTAGATGTAATTGTGCCAAGAGTTGTACAGCTTGAAAGGATCTGTTCGTCATCCGAAACCCATCCAATTATTCCTCCGGCATTATTTGAAGCTGTAACTGTTCCGTTGAAAAGGCAATTATTTGCTGTGGTGTGTCCTGCTGTGTTTCCTAAAAAACCGCCGCCTGGCCCACCAGAAATATTTACATTGGCATAAACGACACTATTCGTAAATGCACAGGTACCATCGGAAGCATAATTTCCTATTATTCCGCCGCCGCGTGCATCGGTTGTTTTTATGGTCGCTTTTGACGAAGACGTACCGACAGTGCAATTTGTAAATGATGTTCCGTCTTTATTTGATTTGCCGAGAATACCACCGATATCATTTCCGACTGAAGTTACAGTTCCCTCAAAAGAGCAATCGGAAAAAACCGCTTTATGTGAATCACCTACAAGTCCGCCGGTATTTGTGTTACCAGTTATATTTGCACCGTAAACTCTAACGTTTGAAACGGTAACACTGTCAATTGCATAACCAATTAATCCACCTGTGCCTGTTGCATTACCTGTTACAGATACCGTGCTTAAAACCAAATTTTTAATTGTGGCATTCTGCGTAATTCTAAACAGTCCGACACGATTATCTCTAATACTAATATTTATATTTGATATAGTGTGATTTTGACCGTCAAATGTGCCTTTGAAGGCTTCGCCGTATCCGGACAGTCCAGTAAAGGATTTATTTGCCATATCACAGTCAACTGTAAGGTAAACGGTTTTACCTGAATATGTCGTTCCGTTTTTTACTGTTTGCGCAAAATACGCAAGACCGTTTGCCGTGCTGATGTAGTACGGACCGGAGCCATAGAAGCCGCCGTCATTTGAATAACTGCCACCCCAAACCGATGCCGCCGACGCAGTGGTCGGAGCAATGTCGACGAACGGTACAAAGCCGACAATCATCAAAGCCGCAAGCATCAACGCAATACACTTTTTAACTTTTTTGTGCATTATTGTTTCCTCCTAAACTCATTTGTACAATACTTTTTTATGAAATATCACAAAAAAACGTTGTAACTTAATTACAATTTTAGCTTTTATTGCCATTTTATTCAATATACTTCGCGCGAAAGGCTTTTCGCGTTTACGAAATATTTTTCGTTGCATTATAACAAAAAACTATTGGAATTCAAGTGAAAATATTGTATATTATACACAGGTGATTATAATGACAATAACAGAATTGGCAAAAGAATGCGGTGTATCTCCGGCAACAGTATCTAAATCTTTCAGCGGATCACCGGAAATCAGCGAAAAAACACGAAAAATGATTTTTGAAAAAGCGAAAGAAACCGGATGTTTCGGAAAATACTACAGAGGAAAATATTTCAAACGAACAATTGCTCTTGTTGTTCCCGAAATGAACAGCGTATTTCAAAAATACATTAAAGGTTTTGTCCGCGCGATAGAAACCGAAGGATGGATTCCGTTAATTTCTGTTGATTCCTTTAATGAATCGAAAACCGAAGAATTTTTAACATATTATTCTCAATATTTCAGGCTTGACGGTATTATTCTTTTTGTGATGGCAGGCAACAAAACTCCTCTCCTTGCAAAAAGTGAAGTTCCGATAGTGACAATAGATACCTCTGCGCAAAACACTCCCGACAACATTTGTTTTGACTTTGACGAAGCGATTGAGCTTGCGGTTAATCATCTTATTTCCTTGGGACACAGACAAATTGCATATTTCGGAGAAAAATTGACTGTCGAAAAGAATGCTTCTTTTCAAAAATTGAGTCAAAAATTTTCGTCGAGATTTAAATTCACATCGATTATTTCACCCTTACGCTTTGAGCAATGCGGTGCTTTCTGCACAGAAAGATTACTGTCGTCGGGCGAAAACTGCACGGGGATCATATGCGCGTATGACCATATGGCGATCGGCGCAATAAATGCATTAAAAAAATACGGATATTTGATCCCGGAGGATTTTTCGGTTATCGGAATGGATAATATAGAGATGTGCGATAATTTTGACCCGACGATTTCGACAGTCGATTTTCCTGCGGATAAAATATGCACCGCAACAATGGAAATATTAAGAAAAAAAATAATAAATCCGTATTATGTCGACTATTCAAGTCCTTTAATTAAAGCAAAGCTGGTTGCGCGAAATTCAACAAGCAAAGCAAAAAACGCATATCTGTTTTTCGATTAATTCTTCACAAAGGATTTGCCGAATTTGTTTTTCAAAAAAACGATGAAGTTTATGTTTAAATAAAAAAAAGACTATACTTCGCAAAGCATTCAATTATAATGCGATACGCGGAATATAGTCTTTATATTTAAAATTTGTTCTTAAATCGGTGATAAATAAGAAAACACGTTGATTTACGGATGTAAAAAAACGCGAACCGGTGTTCAGGGTATATGTAAAGGGATTTTTACGTTTATAAATTACACTTCAAACGGGCGGGAGGAATTGACCTCTCGCCCGTTTTGTGCATATTAATCAGGATGTAAGGGAACGGCTGTGCGGTTTGAAGGCTGTGCAGCCGTTATGAATATGCTGCTCAGCTGTGGGAGCCGTCGGAGCCGCCGGAGGAGCCGCCGAAGATTTTGCCGAAGAAGGCGATTATCTTCTTGAAG
>CAKVCR010000301.1 GCA_934725835.1 uncultured Odoribacter sp. | reverse complement strand
GCAATGACGGTGCGCGATAATGCCCCCTTCGGTACAGCTTGCGGCAATGCCGTCGACCGGATTGCCGAAGGCATGCGCCCTGGCCGGGATCGTAAGGGAGGACAGGTCGGTGACCACGGCGCCGAATGTGTCAAAATCCTTGCCGCACACGTTGCAGTGACGGTAGGCCTCCCTGCCGTTTTCGGTGCAGGTCGCGCTCACCTCGGGGAAAAAGGTCAGGTCGTGGCGGGCTTCGATCCTGATGTCGATCTCGTTGTCAGCGGCATCAAAATGCCCGTGACAGCGGTTGCATGTTTTATGCGCTTTCACGCCGTCGGTCGTACAGGTGGCCGGGGTCCCGTCGTTCCATGTGCCGAAGTCATGGCCGGGAGCCGGGAGAGCAACCTCCGTGATCTCCTTCTTGTCTTCGTCAAAGGTCCGGCCGCACCCGCGGCAGAGATAGTGTGCGAGACAGCCGTCTTCGGTGCAGGTGGGTTCCGTCCGCTCGCAGAACCGCAGATCGTGGGAGGCCGGGAGGACGGGATCCTCAATGACCTTGTAGTCGCGGTCGAAGACAAGGGAGCAGTGACTGCAGGCATAATGGCCTGCCGTTCCGTTTCCGGTACAGGTGGCCGGAACCTCGTCGATCCAGTCGCCGTAGACATGAGACGAAGCGGGGATCACCAGGGATTCCAGCTCATTCCCGTCGGCATCAAAATGCAGACCGCAACTCACACAGGTTTTGTGCCCCACGGTGCCGCGCTCGGTCTCGGTGGCGGGCACTTCGGGGATGAAGTCGGTATAGGTGTGCCCGGTGGCAGGGAGGGTCGTATCGGTGACCGGTGCGCCGTCCGCATCGAAGAGCAGGCGGCATGCCGAGCAACGGTAGACCTCCCTGACCCCATCCTCGGTGCAGGTGGGGGCTTTCCCGGGGATGAGATAGGTCTTGTGCCCCTTGGGAAGGGTCAGGTCGTCGATGACGTTGTTTTCCGCGTCATAGTATTTGCGGCAGGTCAGACACTCATAGTGACCCTTCACGCCGTCGGCCGTGCAGGTGGCGGGCACCTCGGCAATCCAACTGCCGTAGTGATGACCCGTGGCCTTGACGGTCTCCTGCTCGGTCGCGTCACAGCCGTTGCAGGTGCGGGTGCGGATCCCGTCGGTCTCGCAGGTCGCCGGTTGCGTGACCCGCCATTCGCCGAATTCGTGGGTCTTGTGCTTTTTCTTACAGCCCGCAAAAGCGCTGACGGCAAGAACGCACAGAACGAGAACGGTGGCAATGCATAGCAGTTTTCTTTTCATTCGTTCGTCTCCTTTACCGAGAGGGTGATGATGAGAGGGTGGGGGGCGGTGATGATGTATGCTTTTCGGGTTTCGGTTCGGACGGTAAATAACAAAAAGGCGCAGAAACGTTTGTCCTTCTGTGCTTGCAGATCGGTATTATCTCATGGCGGTCACCTCCGTTGCAGGTCCGGTTGGCTTTGTATGTGTCAAAAAATGTGTTTGTTGTTTTCTTTCCGGCCGGCTTTCCGAAAGTCGGCCGCGGGTCTGTGCGGCATCCGGCGGCTCAAATAGCGGGACGGATCCTTGCCGGTTCTGTCATAACGCAGAAACGGGACGAAACAAAACTCTGTTGTCGGCGGTCATCGGTTTTGCGCTTTGTGTCTTTGCCGGGCCGCCGTTTCCGTGCGATACGACGTCCGGGAACCCTTGCGGGCCGATTCTCTCTCTTTTATTATAACATAAAACGATTTATAATCAAGTCGCATCCGCGCGTTTGCGGTAAAATGTTTTACGGCATCGGCAGGATCCGCAAGTGTGAAGTTTCGGTACCTGCAATTGATCACCGGCAGGAGGTACAAAGAATATGAAATATGCAGACTGGCTCTGCATCTGGCTTGACAATTACATCAAACCGGGCGCCAAAGAACGCACCTACATTCGTTACGGGCAACTTATACGCACTCATATCGCGACGAAGATCGGACAGATGGATATGGAGGAACTGACGCTGGTGATCCTTCAATCCTATGTAACGGAACTGCTGCATACCGGCAATCTCAGGACGGGAGGGGAACTGTCCGCAAATTTCGTCAATATGATCATCTCCGTAATTCGAAATTCGCTTGCAACCGCGCATTTGACCGGCATGGTCAAAGTGTATACAGCCGACAAAATCAAACGTCCGAAAACAAAAGAAAAGCAAGTCGGGTGTTTTTCCTGTCGGGAACAGAAGGAGATGGAGGTCTATGTGCTGAACCATGGCAAGGACAAGTTATTTGGCATTGTTCTGTGCCTTTATACCGGTTTGCGTATTGGAGAATTGCTGGCATTGACATGGGGCGATATCGACTTTGAAAAAGGTTTGCTTTTTGTTTCAAAGACCTGCCATGATGGAAACGACGGTATAAATCATATCCGCATTATAGACAGCCCGAAAACCATTCATTCCCGCAGGGTAATACCGTTGCCGAAACAAATATTGTCCTTGCTTAAAGGCGTAAAAAAGCGTTCCAAATGCGAATATATCGTAGCCGACGGCAATAAACCCGTGTTTGTGCGCTCGTATCAACGAACATTTGAATTTCTTCTGAAAAAACTGAATATTCCGCATAAAGGCTTTCATTCCTTACGCCATACGTTTGCAACCCGTGCAATGGAATGCGGTATGGACGTAAAAACTCTCTCGGAACTGTTAGGACATAAAAATGCAATGATTACGCTGAACCGATATGCTCACTCTCTTTTGGAACACAAGGTTGATATGATGAATAGATTAGGAAAGTTGTTATAAATCATAAACAAAAAGTGTGCATCAAACAAAATAATTGATGCACGCTTTTTAGCTATTATAGCAAATTTTCCTGCAAAAATCAAGGCGTATTGACTGCTTGTGTATGAATTGTTGTGATATTGCCGCTTTTTTGATGCACGTTCAAGCCAAATGCGTACATGGAATATTTTGATTGATGCACTAAAACAAGCGTTGAGGTGCATCAATTTTATGTCTACCAACATTTCAAAAGAAAAGCGTGAAAGACTTGTCCAAAAAAATAAACGCAATAAAAACATACATATCTTCTGCCGCACAGGACGCAAACACGGCGCAGTTGCTAACATATATTGCAGATATTGAAAAAGATATTAAAGGCAAAAAATACGGTCTTGTTTTTGAAGAACACAGCGAAGGCATTGACGAAGTGCTCGAGAATAATTTGCCCGTTCTCACGGAAGATACCGACTTGTTTATAGACAATGGCGGGCAAATGAATTTCCTTAATTGAGGGCGACAATTTGGCAAGCCTCAAACTTTTGGAAAAAACGCACAAAGGCAAAATAGACCTGATTTACATAGATCCGCCGTACAATACGGGCAATAAAGATTTTGTTTACGACGATAGTTTTGTTGACGGCAACGACACTTTTCGCCACAGCAAATGGCTTTCTTTTATGGAAAAGCGTTTGCAAATAGCAAGAAATTTGCTGTCCGAAAATGGCGTTATTTTTATTAGTATTGATGAT
>CAKVCR010000300.1 GCA_934725835.1 uncultured Odoribacter sp. | reverse complement strand
GAATCAAGTCAACAGGGAACTGATCGTGCAGTTTGCCACTGATAATCTCTTCGCAAGCACGGGTAATAGCGTCAGCAATATCATCAGGAAGGATTCCCAATTCTTGGTTTGCTTTTGCAGCAGCCCATTTTACCATAGCCAATGCTTTTACATAATTGGGGTAATGGCTAATAGTCAATCCACTGATATTGTGAAAGTTTTCAATACCACGAAGCGTCTGAATTCCATAATACGCTTCTGCCGGCACTTCTTTTTCGCCTAATAAATCGTGTTCAATACGTGTTTTCATATATTCAGTCTTTTAGTTATTGTTTTCATCTCCGAAAAGCACCACAAAGTTAAATAATAAAAAATCATTATGCCTAACTTTCCTACAAAGAAAAAACTTATTCTTTTTGTTTGAATACTATGTAATACAAACGTTTACGAAAATTTGAGAAATATTTAACACTACAACTTCCCCAAAACATGATTTTTTACAGCTTTTTGAGGATTCTTTCCCTTCTCTGTTTCTTCCCTACAAAAACAATCTATACTTCTTCAGTATTTAAATCAACAGAGTTTTCATGGATATTATCGCCATTAACCTCCTGCTCCAAAGGCTTCAAATTTTCAGGTATTTGCTCATCTTCTTCCTCAAAATAAGGGAACACGTCCATAAACTGAGTATCCGTAATACTAGCCACCTCATAAGGAACAACAAAAGTTGAAAGACTCTTCTCTAAATTCTCTAACGCACGGTTAATGTTAGCTGCTGCCACCAAATAGTATTGAAAAGTGGCTTTCTCCTTGCCGCTGACTTCATCTGCATCGATAATTCCCACCTTCGCCTTGTACCAGCGGTCATCATTTTCATCTTCCGATGGTACCAGTTCTGTAATATTCGATTTTTTCAGACTACTTATATAGTAATCGCCAGAAATTACAGACTCCATTTCATGAGTGATTCTGCTTTCTGCCTCCGTATATGACATGGCATCCAAAAGATAAGCTTCATTTACTTTCTTACTCCTTCCGTCCTCATTCACCTTCATATACTTCACCTTCGCTTCAAACCAATTTGCTGTCATCTTCTTTTATTTCAATTAATACCTAAGCCCTCTGTTAAGCTTGTCCTCTAGGGTCAAGATTCAATGGAAATACAGCATCCTCCGAATCATTGGGAGCAATGCGAATCACACCGTTATCTTGCTCGAATTTTCTGATATTGTCTTGCAACGTCAACATCAGGCGTTTCATATTTTCCGGTGTCATAATAATTCTACTCATCACTTCCGGTTTGGGGACTCCTGGCATCAATCGCACAAAATCCACAATAAATTCAGAAGAAGAATGCGCAACTATCGCCAAGTTCGCATAAGTTCCCTGTGCCACCTCTCTGCTTAAATCTATCTCAAATTGTTGTTGTTTATGTTCATCCATAACTCACCTATTTATTCATTAAATGTTTCTGCCATTTCCAGGCATTCGCCAACGTTTCTTCGATAGGCACGATAGCCTTCCAACCCAATTCCTTGTTAGCCAATGTAGTATCAGCCCACACCTTTTCTATGTCGCCAGCCCGACGCCCTACAATCTTATAATTCACTTTCTCTCCGGTTGCCCGTTCAAAAGCATGAATCAATTCCAACACTGACACTCCATTACCGGTACCTATATTGAAATATTCATAGTTAGCCTTGTTTTTACCGTCCAATAAACGTCTGATTGCCACGACATGTGCACGAGCCAAATCCACCACATCAATATAGTCACGGATTGCAGAACCGTCCGGAGTATTATAATCATCGCCAAACACACTCAACTGTTCACGGATTCCAGCCACCGTTTGGGTCAAATAAGGTATTAAATTATTAGGCACCCCATTGGGCAACTCTCCTATGCAAGAAGATGGATGCGCTCCAATCGGATTAAAATAACGCAAAGCCAAAAGATTCATCTCTTTTTCAACTTTGGCAACATCCCGCATTATGTCTTCACACATTGCTTTGGTATTACCATAAGGAGATTCCGCCTGCTTGCGTGGCGTCTGCTCTGTAACGGGCAAAACATCTGCCTGTCCATAAACTGTACAAGAAGAGGAAAAGACCAGATTCTTCACTCCAAATTCACGCATACTCGCAATTACATTCATCAATGAATTCAAATTATTGCGATAATACTCCAGCGGCTTCTGAACCGACTCTCCAACCGCTTTCAACGCAGCGAAATGAATGACTGCAACAATATCCCGATGGCGTGAAAAAAAATCCCGCACCTTTACAGCATCAGCCAGATCTATTTCTTCAAACTCGGGACGAACTCCTGTGATTTGTTCAATACCATCCAGCACTTTAATATTTGAATTGCAAAGATTGTCCGCTATCACAACCTCAAAACCATTCTGCTGTAGCTCAACGACAGTGTGCGAACCGATATAGCCGGTACCGCCTGTTACAAATACCTTCATAAGGAATCAGATTTATTTTATTAACTTCTAATTAGATGCAAAGTAAATAATAAATTAGCAAACTTCACAGCTATGGCAATATGAAAAAAGCAGATAATTTTCTTCCCGCAAGAGATTGTAATCACAAGGTTTTTTCATACTTTTGTTGCATGCATAGATTCATAGAATACATATCCGACCTTTTGTTTTTGCACGATTGTGTGATAATCCCTGATTTCGGAGGCTTTATCTGCAATTACACAAGTGCTTATATCGACAAAAAAAGCGGGTTACTCTGCCCGCCGGGGAAAGATATTTTATTTAATCGCAATCTGACACAGAATGACGGGCTGCTTGCAAATTGGATTGCAATGAAAGAAAATATCAGCTATGAAAAAGCAACGACTCAATTAACGCTTTTCTCGGAAGAATTAAAAATACGTCTGAACCAATGTCAAAGTGTAGACTTTGGTGAAATCGGAAGATTCTATACCGACCGCCGATTTAATATTATTTTTGAAAACGGGAAGCATAACTTTTTCTCGGAAGCGCTTGGAATGAGCCCCATATCCATTCAATCTGTCGACAAAAACAATACCAACCCGATACATATCAGCATGTCTACAACGCCATCTTCAGAGAGGGTTGCTTATTCTAATGCTGAAACATCCGGCAATTTCTTTCAACGCTTACTGAAATATGGTCTTGCTGTAGCCACTGTAGCCGGAGTGGTCGTTGTGTCTCAAGTAAACATCTTCCATAGTGAATCCGGATTATTGGGAGGAAAGCTAAAAAATAGTACAACTCTTCGTCCTGAGTTTCCCTCTATTCAAAACAGCAAAAAGGATGCCACCCATCACAACGTCATCTCTCCTGCATCAGACTATGTTGACTACAACCCTATTGATGATTTCGATTTAATAAGTAAGGAGAATAAGGAAAAGAGTATATAAAGCGGCACAACCAAGAAGACAACGGCTGTTCCCCATATGCAGACACAAACAACCAAAGATAGTAAATAACAATAACGCACTCTATTTTCCTGCCAACCGAAACCTGATATCTTCAAAGAAAACATCGGC
>CAKVCR010000299.1 GCA_934725835.1 uncultured Odoribacter sp. | reverse complement strand
TTTTTGGAGTGCCCAAGAAATCAGCCAAGCTATGAATGAAGATATCCTAACACCTAATTTCATCCATGAATACAAATTAATACTCAGTAAACTTCACAGTCACAAAAAAAGCGGTCTATAATAAACCGCCTTATTTATTATCCTAATTAAAATATTTAAGCTAACAATTCTTTTACCTTAGCAGAAATTGCTTTGCCATCAGCGAGTCCTGCTAATTTTTTAGTTGCCACACCCATCACTTTACCCATTTCCTGTGGAGACTTCGCCCCTAATTCTGCAATAATTTCCTTTAATGCAACCGTCAGTTCTTCTTCAGTCAGCTGTTTCGGCAAGAACTCTTCCAATACTGCCACTTGTCCGCTTTCCTGTTCATAAAGATCTTCTCTTCCCTGTTCTTTATATATTTGAGCAGATTCTTTTCCTTGTTTTGCTAATTTCTGAATCAGTTTTATACACTCTGCATCGTCAATCTGGTCACCCGCACCCGGTTTTGTTTTCGCTTCTAAAATCACCTTTTTAATATTACGCATGGTTTACAAACGTACTTTATCATGAGCTTTCATTGCATTTTTAATTCCTTCATTTACTTTTTCTTCAATTGTCATAATTCTAAAATTTTAAAAATCTATCCATGAAAAAAACTCATCAGAGTTGTAGTTCAAAAATAGCACTTATATTTCAAAACTCATTATCTCTCAGCATGAATTTAACCGATAATATTAATTAACGTTCAAAATATCCGGTAACCGGATATTTAAAGTAATTTTGCGACATATTCAGAAATACTATGAAAACATTATTCTTGTTTTTCTCGCTATGGATGTCCATCAATGTTTTTGCGCAGCAAAATAATGTTGCACCAGAAACTTCTACAGATTCTCTCATAAAGAGACAATGGACAGAGAGACAACTAAAACAGTTTCAACGCCAGCACAGACGCGATTCTATTCGCGCACATAAAAAAATGTGGGTATCAATTTTAGGCGGTCCTTCCTATACTCCGGAAGCATCGCTTGGCATAGGAGGAGCCATGCTGATGACCTTCCGAATGAACTCTAAAGACACCATCAGTCAACGGTCATTTATACCCGTTGGATTCAACATTTCAATCAACGGAACTTTTGTTGCTGCTGGAGCTGGTACGCTATTTTTCAAAGAAAATAAATTCCGCATATACGTAAAATACGGATACCGCACCGAGCCGTCCAATTTCTATGGCATTGGCTATGACGAAATCAAAGCGGCAGAAAACTTAAATGATAATTACGGGAAAGACTCTGTCACCTTCCATAAAGCCAATGTACAATTCTTTCCCCGTTTCGTATGGGAAGTAAAACCTCATATCTATGTCGGAGCATTATTGGATTTTAATTACAGCAAATCAAAAGAAATGCCAACCTGGATGGCTCAAAATTCGCAAATCATCAAATTCGGCAATAAATATCACAACATCGGTATTGGTGCTTTACTTCAATACGACACTCGCGATGATGTTGCCACCCCCTTCTCTGGAATGTTTCTAAGCGCCATGACAACAGTATATGGCAAATACCTCGGGGGAAAAAATAACTATGAATGGATAGAATTGGAATATCGACAATTCAAACAAGTATTTAAGCGCCGCAGTATTCTCGCCTGGACTTCAAAAACACAAATCAGCATGGACAATATCCCCTATACAGAACTCCCTGGATTTGGCAATCCTTTCGACCTACGAGGTTATATCTGGGGGAAATATCGAGATAAATCAATGGCATATGGCATTGTCGAATACCGACACATGTTCATGTCTCAAGAAGCCTACGAACGTGGAGCTTTCTGGTCAAAATTCGGAGTAGTAGGCTGGGTCGGTACAGGAACTATCGGAAAGACACCTGCCGACTGGACAGAATGGAAACTCAACTATGGCATTGGACTTCGCATCCAACTTCAGCCCCGCAAGAACTTCCGTCTGGATATCGGTAAAGAACCCGGACAGAAATGGGGTATATATATGAATATGACTGAAGCATTTTAATAAGACCAATGATATATTCTTCCATATCTAAAAAAGCTATCTGGATGATAGCCTATCCGATTATATTCGGCAATTTAGCACAAACATTAATCGCATTGACAGACACCGCATTTTTAGGGCGTGTCAGCAACATTGCATTAGGGGCTTCAATGATGGCCGGAATATATTATTATGTATACTCCACTTTGGCTTGGGGATTTTCTATCGGTATACAGATTATCGTTGCTCGTCGATTGGGTGAAGGACGCTTAGAGCGAATTGGTGTAATCTTTGAGCATGGATTATTATTTGTACTGATACTCTCGTCCTGCCTTTTTTTAGTACAACACTACTTCAACGGAGACATCTTGGGACAAATTGTCCAATCTCCCAATATATACGAAGCAGCCATGGAATATATGGACTACCGGCATTATGGTATTATTTTTGTCTGCTTCAACTTTTTATTTAGAGCCTTATACATCGGTCTGTCAAACACTAAAGTGATTGCCTTTTCTACTGTATTAATGGCTATAGTGAATATCTTTTTAGATTACACTCTAATATTCGGTAAATGCGGATTCCCGGAAATGGGAATCGGCGGTGCGGCACTCGCTTCGGTATGTGCAGAAATCTCAGCACTGATATTCTTTACAGGATATACGCTACTTCGTCTTCCCCTAAAAACATACACTCTATTTTATTTTCACAAATTGGAAGGTTGGCTCATGAAAGCAGTTCTTAAACTAGCATTCCCTACCATGATACAAAAACTTCTGTCTTTCGGCACCTGGTTTATATTCTTTACATTCGTTGAGCACATGGGAGAAGGACCTATTGCAGAATCCGGAATAATTCGCAGCGTATATATGCTCATCATGATACCAGTATTTGCCTTTGGAGCAACTGCCAATACCCTCACCAGCCGTCTGATTGGTGAAGGTAAACAGCAAGAAGTAATGCCTACGCTACTAAAGACTATCGGTCAGGGATTAATCGCTATTTCACCTGTTTTAGTCTGCTGTATGCTGCTTCCTCGAACAGTTCTCTCTGTCTATACAAATGACTCCTCTTTAATTACCGCCTCTATACCTTCACTGTTTGTCATCTGTGTAGCAGCCATCGCCATGGTAATAGGTGTTCCATTTTTCGAAGCCGTATCAGGTACAGGCAACACAATATATGCATTGATATTGGAAACCGGAGTGCTGGTAGTATATACATTTTCCATTTGGTTTTTTGCCTCTTATATCGGCACACACGTTGCACTTGTTTGGACAAGTGAAATCACCTACGGTCTGTTAATTGGAATAGTATCTTACTTTTACATACGCTATTCTGCATGGCAAAAAAAGAGAATCTAAGATTCTCTTTTTATCGCTTTAGGTTCATTTATCCAACAGCTCTTTCACTGTTTTAATCATCTGTTCTCCACGCAAACCTTTGGCCTTAATCGTTCCGTCTGGAGCAATCAGGAAAATTGCCGGTATTCCGTGTACATTATACCCCTTAGGTGCTGGTC
>CAKVCR010000298.1 GCA_934725835.1 uncultured Odoribacter sp. | reverse complement strand
AGTTTTATATTTGTGGCAAGATGTAATCTTTGACTTGGAAGGTGTTTGCAGTTCACTTGAGTGTTTTATGTTGAAACTGATAAAATCGAATACTATGGATACGCATACTTTTTTCTTGATAATGCGGAATGAAATGAAATTGCAGATGCGCAGCTGGGTGTTTCGTTTCTTTATGGTCTTGTCTTTGGTGGGAATAGTTGCGTATCAGATGTATATACATGGAGCAGGCAGTAGTGCCTGGAAAATGGTAGCACTTCCCTGTTCCATGCCCTTGATGAACGCATATCTTTTTAGCGTGGTTCAATCGCTTTTTCTGATTGTTATTATGTCCGAATTTCCGCAACGTCTGATACGGTCGGGATTGCGTGACGGGGTGATGGTGCGTCCCTTTAGTAACACGGTGTATTATTGGGGGGCATTGACGGGAATATTCTTTCTTTTCCTTTTGGTGAATGTGGCGGAGGTATTTGTGGTAATTCTATTAGTGAATTCAGTCAATGCTGCTCCGTTATCATTGTCGCTTTATTTCTTTTATATTCTGACTTTAAATGTCCCTTGTTTTTTCTTTGTGTCCGGCTTAGCTGCGTGTCTTGGTGCTGTTTTTTCGCGCGTATTCGGTCTTTTTGTCAGTTTGGTATGGTTCGTTTCCGGAGTGTTTTGGTTGCCCTATATTTTGCATGGAACATTTGATTATTTTTCAGTAGGGGTTCCTAATCTGTTTTCTGATATGGTGGGTCATGTAAACTTGTGGGGGTATTTGCAGCATCGTTTGATTTATTTATTTGTAGGAATTGGTTTGTTGTTGTTGGGTTTGTGGCATCTGGGGCGTTTGCCTAATAGTCAATCTTGTAGACGATTGGTTCGTGTTTGGGGTCTTTGTTTTTTTGTCGTTGGTTTGTCTTTTCTATGTAGTCTTGAGTATAGTTATTGGCGGACTGCCCATCAACGAGAGAGTTGGGTTTCTGTTTTTGAACGTCACTGGCATGCGACAACCAGCCGGGTGAAAACGCATGTCATCCATTTGAGCCAGTCTGGCAAACATTTGACTGCTTCGAGTCGGATGGTGCTCTATAATCCCGGAGAGACAGCGTTGGATAGTCTGGTGCTGTTCTTAAATCCGGGGTTGCATTTGTCACGTGTTTCTAACGGGAATGTTGCATTGCCTTATTGGCGGGATGAGCAGGTGTGTGTAATAAACTGCCGTCTGGAAAGCAAAGATTCGCTCATAGTGGATATGGATTATGCCGGAGTTTTGGATGATCGGATTTGCGACTTGTTTTTGAACCGGAAAGATTATGAGGACAGTTTTTGTGGCGACCATTTTTTCCCGACCGGAAGGCGAGGTGCTTTTGTCGATGATGACATTTTGCTTTTGACCTCTTCCAGTATATGGTATCCGGTAGCTCTTCCTCCGGTGAATCCGGTGGATCCTTTTTCTACACTTTGGGATTTTACTCGCTTCAGTCTTTCTGTCAGTTCTCCTCGTCAGAACATTGTGGTCGCTTCCGGCTTGGGTAAGCGTAATGGTGAGGATATTTCTTTTGAATCGGAACGTCCTTTGCAGGCATTGACGGTTTATGGAATAAATGGTGCTAGTTATGATGTTCCGGTAGATAGAGGGCTGAGTCTGCGTTGTTGCCTGTCTGCTTGGGGAAAGCAATGGGCGAAAAAGTTCAAGAATATTCAGGCTAAGGACTTTTCTGCCTATTGGAGGTCATTGACCAATGATTATGAGAATTATATAAACACCTCTTGGTATTCTTCTTCCTATCCTTTTTTGCACTGTCTGGAGTGTCCGGTGTCTTATCTTCCATCGGATTTTTCGGCGAGATATGCAGGCGGTATGGTGGAGCCCGGTGCGGTATTTGTGCGGGAACGTCTGTTCGATTCTGCCTATGCAGATGAATACTGCCGAGAGTTATACGGGATAGAAGAGTTTCAGGCTGCCGTATACTCTTTGTATTGGACTGTATTTGCAGATAACGGAGTGTATGGCAGTAGCCTCAGTCATCCTTTCCGGAGTGGAGGGTTGTACGGACGGGGATGGGGAGGAGGCCAGGGACGCATGTCGCGAGCTTCTGGAAAAACGGTTTGGAATATCCCGCGTATGTGTCTGTTCAGTGAAAAATATCCTTTTATGGGGTGTATGTGGAGAAAACTGCCGAGTGTAAACAAGCATTCCATAATGCTTTCCGGGTCTGTGATTTCTAACGATATGGTAGAGATATATGATTATTTTATCGATAGGAATTTGATGGAATTGCTATCGGATACAGGCATAAATGATTATACCAAGTCTGTGCGCTTGAATTTTAAAATTAGGGATTTGTGGAATCGATTGGTATTGGATGTGCCGGAGAATGAGTTTGCAAAAGCTTTGGATTCTCTGTATGTAAATCATGTGGGGGAGGTGATTCTGGATTCGTTGCTTTCGAAATGGAACAGACGCTGGCATGTCTCTTTGGATAGTGCGCAGTCGGAATGGTTGCTAAGCCGACATAACCACTATTTCCGTTGCCGCAGCTTTAAGAAATATGTTTCTAAAGAGAAAGGTTTGCAAAAAGTGGAGGGTATGGTGTACAATGCCGGGAGAGAAGGAGGACTTGTTGGGGTGGAATGCAGTAGTTGGAGAGAGAATACCTATTTTAATGCATTTGTTGAGGCCGGTGAAGCCAAACGTTTTTCAGTGGTACGTTCTTTGGACGGGTATGCCGAAGGTATGGGCTTCTTTATGGGGTTGTCTGCAAATCGTCCGCTTGTCATTGATTTTGAAGAAGAATCTTGTTCTGAGGATGTGGCATCCAGTTGGCATGTAGGCAGTTGTTGGGAAACTATAACCGAGGAAGAGTTTATGGCGAATGAGGCTGCCAATGAGTATGTGGTGGATGACTCGGATGCGGATTTTGAATTGGTGGATGCAAATAAAACGATGATTCAGCATTATTTTCCTCCGAAACACTCCTATAGAACCTTACAAGGCGGACATACGAATTGTTGGAAAGATGTATTGGGTACAAGATTCCAGGGAGATTCCATCCGCGGAGCCAGGATTATTAGTGGTGGTAACGGAAAATCCACAGCAACCTGGCGAGCGACATTGCCTAAGGGGTATTACGATGTGCAGGTGTTTGTCTATAAAAGTTTGACGATACCGGGTGCTTCGTTGCCGTCTGTAATAAATCACTATACGGTGTATTATGGTGACGAGCAGGAAGAGATTGCCCTTTCATTGGATGAGGCATTGGGGAATAAGCAACAGGGGTGGGTTTCTTTAGGAAATTTTGATTTCCCCGGTGGAGAGGTGAAGATTACCCTTTCCAATAAAGAGAATAATCAGAATCAGGACATTGCGATTATTGCTGATGCCGTGAAGTTCGTTCATTTGGAGTAGGCTATTATAAATCTAAAATATAGACTGATGGACACACATGCTTTTTTTCTGATTATAAGGAATGAAATGAAATTGCAGATGCGCAGCTGGGTGTTTCGTTTCTTTGTAGTCTTGTCTTTGGTGGGAGTGGTTGTG
>CAKVCR010000297.1 GCA_934725835.1 uncultured Odoribacter sp. | reverse complement strand
CTCGCACACCTAAATTCTCCCAAGGAAAACATTCGCATTTTCAAGCAAGAATAAAAGGAGGCTCTTTTAGTTTGATAAACCCGTCTTTCCTCTACGAACATCAATTAAACGATAAAATAAGCGTTTCGTTAAATACGGAGGTCATCAATTCATCCGGCAAATACAAATTCAGATACAAGCGGGTGTATCCTAATACCAAGCAAGTCATGTATGATACAACAGCCATTCGTAAGAATGGAGACATTTATTCCTTGCGTATGGAAACTGGTCTGTATGGAAGCATAGACGATGGATACTGGAATATAAAAGCTTACTTCTACCAATCAGACCGTGGAATACCAGGAGCAATCGTCAACAATAGATGGCTAAATTCACAACGACAAGTTGATAAAAACTTTTTTATACAAAGTTCCATACAAAAAAGTTTAGGTAAACGCTGGGACATACAATCCAGAATGAAATATGCCTACGACTACATGAACTATGTCAATCCGGACACAACACTAATGTTAATAGACAACACCTTCAAACAGCAGGAAGGCTACTTTTCTTTGGCAGGGAAATACTCCCTCACAGACCTCTGGGATGTATCTCTATCCAGTGATATTCAATATAATACTTTACATTCAGACATGGATGGATTTGTCTATCCCCAAAGATTAACTTCATTGACAGCTGTAGCGACAGCCATCGAATGGAACAAATTGAAAATACAAGCAAGTATTCTCGCCACCATAGTAAGAGAAAGGATACACTCAGGTAACTCCGCACAAAATGATACAGTTAAAGCAGCACCTAATAAACAGGAATTCACGCCGGCTGTATTCTTTTCATACAAACCCTTCAATCATCACCTTCTGAATTTACGTGCTTTCTACAAAAGAATTTTTCGGATGTCGACATTCAATGACTTATACTATACGGATATCGGTAATATAGCACTAAAACCGGAATATACAAATCAATACAATATTGGATTTCAGTATGATAAAAATTTCACAAAAGGTTTAATACGCCAGATTCAAATTCAAGCTGATGTGTATTATAACGAAGTAACTGACAAAATCGTAGCAGTTCCCAAAGGTAGCGGTCAATACCGCTGGATGATGATGAATTTAGGATATGTTGAAATCCGTGGAATTGACGTGTCATCTTCCATTATGGCAAATATGCCTGGCGGCATCTGCTTAAATTTAAAATTATCCTACACGTATCAAAAAGCGCAGGATTTTACTCATCGGAGCAGTGAAATATTAGAAAAATTGACATATGGGGGACAAATACCTTACATACCATGGCACAGTGGCTCTGTGATTTCCAACTTTTCGTATAAAACCTGGCAACTGAACTACAGTTTTATTTATGTTGGAGAACGCTACCATAGTTCTGCCAACATCCGGGAAGACTATGAACAACCATGGTACACTCACGACATGGCAATGATTAAAAATTTCCGCCTAAAAAAATGCGACATACGCATAGCTGCGGAAATCAACAATCTGTTTAGCCAAGACTATGAAGTCGTATTAAACTATCCTATGCCAAGGCGAAATTACAAATTAGCATTTACTATTGAGATATGAAAAAAAATAACAAAAAAAGGGATATATATTTCCTGATATGGCTTACGCTCATCTCGTCTCTATCTGCTTGCCGTGGTGACGTCGAAATACTATTGTCGGAACAAGAAGATACACATACCACCCGAGAAGTTGTAGGCTACAAAGGTTTTTATTTGCTAAATGAAGGCAACATGGGAAGCAATAAATCCACATTAGACTATTACGATTTTACGACCGGGATATACACGCGTAATATTTATGCAGAGGTCAATCCTAACGTCCCTAAAGAATTAGGTGATGTAGGGAATGATATCGGGATATACGGGAACAAATTATATGCAGTCATCAACTGCTCGAATAAAGTAGAAGTAATGGAATACAATACTGCTCAACGCATTACACAAATAGAAATTCCCAACTGTCGTTTTATCAAATTTCATGGGAAATATGCATATGTTACATCGTATGCCGGTCCGGTAATTATAGACCCCAATTACAAACAAATCGGTTTCGTTGCCAAAATAGACACGGTATCCTTAAAAGTTATCGACCGCTGTATGGTGGGATATCAGCCTGATGAATTAGAGATAGTTGATGGGAAAATATATGTAGCGAACTCTGGAGGATACATGGGTGCAGGCGAAACTGCCGGATATGAACGTTCAGTATCTGTTATTGATATCGAGACTTTCACAGAAGAGTACAGAATAGATGTTGCCTATAATCTTGAGCGTATTAAAGCTGATACGGACGGGAATCTTTGGGTATCTTCACGAGGAGACTATAAAGGATTGCCGGCTCGATTATTTTTTATCGACAGAAAGAAACAGAAAGTCACAGATACAATACCTATCGCTGCAACCAATTATTGGATTGATGACAACCTTCTATATGCTTATGGAACAGAGTGGAGCTACATTACAAATGATTGGGCTATTACATACAATATTGTGGATACAAAAACACATAAAATAATCAATTCCCAAATCATTACTGACGGAACAGAAAAAAGTATAGAAAAACCCTACGGTATTATGGTCGATCCAGAAAATAAAGACATCTATATAACCGATGCTGGCAATTATGTAACTCCGGGTGTACTATATTGCTTTGACAAACACGGGAAAAAAAGATGGTCTAAACGCTCCGGAAACATTCCGGGTCATTTCACCTTATTGCCAATATACAAACAATAATTAATAACCAAATAAAGACAATAGAAGAATCATGAAAAGATTACTATTGATGCTCACCATATTCCTAATTTGGGGCGCATGCTCAAACAACGACAACGAGATAGCAAACATCGAAGATGAAATTCAAAATAACAAACAACCTGAAATCACACAACTAGACAGTGTGTACCTTATTTCATTCGGAGAAAAGTTACTCCTCTCCCCTAAAGTGGAAACAGACCAAGAATTGCAATACTCATGGTCTATCGGAGACAAAAAAATATCAGACACGCCCTCATTTACCTTTGACGGCTATTCCAACGGAATATATCATTTAGTTTTCAAAGTAATGGACGCCTCTCAAATTCTTGCAAAAAAAACGATTAAAATAATCGTTACAAATGAGAATTTCTATTTCACAACAGAATGCAATAAAATCTTGTCCATTGTGCTTCCAGACAACACAAATACAAAAGGAGACATTAAATGGGAAGTAGTAAATGCCGCATCAGAACGGCACAGATTAAGCATCATAGACGACAAAACTCTTTTCATTGCAGCAGATACAGGCACTTATCATATAGAAGCGACAGCAGGATACGTCAATAGCTACATCTCCGTGAATGTCACTCCATCCATACAAAAACAGACACCTTATTTTGCCAAAGTATTTGCTTACAACCCTGCCCCAGGTCAGTTTGTCAACGAACTGCCACCTTACAAAGAAGGAGACACATACGAAACCATGCTAGAAAAAGTCGGAGATTGGCTCATCGGCGATGACACTTACATGATTACACTCGGCGG
>CAKVCR010000296.1 GCA_934725835.1 uncultured Odoribacter sp. | reverse complement strand
GCGACCTTGGACGTTTGCGACAGGCCGTCCGTAATCTGCTTGGATGGGGAGTAGGTATGGCTCTTCTTTTTACGTCCTTGTACGGAATCGGTGGACAGGGTTTCTTAGGGCTTTTGACAAACGAACAAACAGTCATACAAGTAGCTGGAGAGTATTTTTATTGGGTGCTGGCAATCCCTTTTGCTGGTTTTGCAGCTTTTTTATGGGATGGAATATTGATTGGTGCTACGGCTACTAAACAGATGTTATTAGCTATGATAATTTCTGCTACAGCGTTTTTCTTAATATATTTCCTTTTTTCTGGTGCGACAAACAATCACATACTTTGGTTGGCTTTCTTAATTTACCTTTTTTCGCGAGGAGTGATGATGACTATTCTGGGACAGAAAATATTTTCAGTGCAGTATATGAAAAAAGAGACTACCTTAAAAACAAATTTAAGATAGTCTCTATAGTCAAAATATTATTCAATACCTCTCAACTTTTTCACCATCGCTTCAGCAATAGCCTTGCACTGTTCAACGTCTGTAGGTTTCATAGAGCCGCATGCTTCATTTGGTTCAGCAACCACTTCCCATTTGATTTTTTCCGCAAATGACTTGAATCGAGGCAATGCACCGCCTCCCCAAGTCTTGTTGCCAAAATACCCCAGATAGTGGTTTTTCACGCCCATGCACTCCAATTCATGCAACAGGATTTCCATGGTAGGGAAAATATTGCCATTGTATGCACAACTTCCGAGAATAACCCCCTTATAACGGAAAATATCATTGATGATATATGATGGATGGGTTTTTGAAGTATCGTGGATACGAATCTTTTTGATTCCCATATCAGCCAAGAAACGACCGATACAATCGGCCATCTGCTCTGTATGTCCGTACATGCTGCTGAATGCTATAACGACACCTTCGTCAGTTTCATATTTGCTCCATTTGTCATATTTTGCAATGATTTCAGGAATGTGAGTGCGCCAAATAGGACCGTGAGTTGCACAAATCATATTAATTGGCAGACCGCCTAATTTCTTTAATGCCGACTGTGCCGGAGCGCCATATTTGCCAACAATATTGGAATAATAACGGCTGATTTCTTCTTCCATGTATTCAAGGTCTACCTGATCGTCAAAGATGCCACCATCCAATGTTCCGAATGAACCGAATGCGTCAGCGCTGAAAAGCACATTGTCTCCTGGCAGGTAGGTTACCATTGTTTCCGGCCAGTGGAGCATCGGTACCATATAAAAATTTAAAGTACGCTTGCCTAAGCAGAGTGAATCTCCTTCTTTTACTTCCAGAAGGTTATCGGTAATCCCATAGTAATTCTGTAGCATGGGGAAAGTTTTGCTATTGCCGACAACTGTAATGTCCGGATATTGGCAGAGCAATGCTTTAATAGAACCGGAATGGTCAGGCTCAACATGATTTACCACCAAATAGTCAACTTTACGCCCCTGTAGCACCGCTTCAAGACTCTCCAGGTAATTATCCATATGGCTACGTTCCACTGTGTCCAATACAACTACTTTTTCGTCGAGAATCACATATGAGTTGTAGGCAACTCCTTTTGGCAATGGCCAGTAATTTTCGAAAATATGAGTTCTTCTGTCATTGACCCCTATCCAATAAATGTTTTTCTTGATTTCAATTGCACTGTTCATTTTGTAATTGTTTTTAGTGTATATTCTTGATGATGACGCAAATATATGAAAAACACATGAATAATTTTGTATATTGTTTATAAATAAAGTTGTTTGTTTGGTACTATTTCTTTATGGGCATAGTCTGTTGCTTTGTTCTTTCAAATGTGCCAATAGTTATTGTTTCTTTGTATAGTATTATTCAGATATCTTATAGTATGAAGTATCGGACTCGCAAAAACAGCAGATGATGACTTCTCCATCGAAGTCGCTATTCTTAATGGCTTTCATAGCTACTTGTGCAGCTTCTGCTTTTGGGTAACCATATATGCCAGTACTGATACAAGGGAATGCAATGCTTCTAATGCCTTTATCTATAGCAATGTCCAATGCTGTTGTGTAGCATGATGCCAACAAAGTTGGTTCATCACTTTTTCCACGATATATGGGACCAACAGTATGAATCACATATTTGCAAGGCAGCTTATATGCTCCTGTTATCTTACTTTGTCCTGTTTCACAACCGCCAAGAGTCATACATTCTTTCAGTAGTTCACGACCGGCTGCACGATGAATGGCGCCATCAACTCCGCCACCACCCAACAGTGAGCGGTTGGCTGCATTTACGATGGCATCCACATTCAATGTGGTAATGTCACCTACGATTACTTTAATATTTTTTGCCATAGTCAATTATATTTTTATGTTCCATGAAATGCAGTTTAATGCACCTCCTTTATTTACAACTCCGTTTACTCTAATCGGTATAATATTATGTTTTTTATAGATAGCAGTAAGCTGTTTCACGACCATATCATCACTTGGGATATACTTGAACCTCTCCCATACCCAGATATGGAGCATCTGCATATTTCAATACTTTTGCATTCTTCAACACAAGGTTCTTGTCTGTGTAGATTGTCGTTCTAGGCTTTTCCCATTCTGAGTTTTTGACAAGACGGAAGTATCTGAACATATTGCCGGTTTCTTTATCAAGTGGAATACGTACGCGGTGGTGTTTACTGATGGTGATATCTTTCAGCATTTCTGATGGACAGACCATCGGTATATTTACCGATGCATTGAAAAGTTCAAATTGGCATCGTTGAGCTCCACCTACATATCCTTCCAACTTTTTGTTCACAATACGTTCTAATCCTCGAATCAGAATACCGCCAAATTGAGTCAATTCATCTCCTTCGTGTTGAGTTTGAAAGGCTATGTCCACGCCGCTCCTATGAAAAAACCATTGTCCTGCTCTACAATCACGGTTGTAGGTTGGCCAATCATCATTATTCTTGTTGTAGAAATACACTTCAAGTTCAACTATGTTATAGTGTACCTGACGGATTCCATAACTGTCTGCCTCATTCTTTATGATACAGAAGTTACGAATCAAATTGATGGCAATGTCTTCCAAATCCTCTTGCGCAGGATTAGTCATTGCTTGAAATAATTCTTCCGTTGTCACAAAATTTTTCATTGTTGATTTTATGTGATATAACTACCAATAATCACCGAAAACAAAGTTATAGAAATATTTTGTATGGCAGATGGCTTTTGCAAGTTTTTTCTGCAATGTTGGCAAAAAAATGGAACATTCAAGGTATAGAATCCTTGATGATTTCATTGTCAACCTCTTGAGTGCAATCGCTGCATACTGCTGTTTCCCCAAGAAGCCGTGTATCAAAAAAAACAGCATTACATTATTGAATGTAACAAAGGGTGTGAATCTCGCAAATGCTTGACTTACACCCTTTATTGCGGAGAGAGAGGGATTTTATACCACTCTACCATCTTCTGTAACTCGTTGATATTCAAGTGCTGTCTTTAGGCATTTTCGCTTATTTTGCACGAAAAATGGCGCAGAACTGGCGCAAGACAAAACGTCTTAAAACACTGTGTATGAATGACTTTTGTTACA
>CAKVCR010000295.1 GCA_934725835.1 uncultured Odoribacter sp. | reverse complement strand
AAAAGTACGGTCTGACTCCGCTGATTCTGCCGATGCAAGCGTCCCACGACAGCGAAATCTCGGAAAAGCTGCGCGAGATACTGCGTGAGAAGGGAATAGACGCGCCGATGTACAAGCCGAATTCTGCAGAATCAAATTCCTCGGGATTTAATTCTGCCGAGCAACTGATATGCGTCCTCGAGAGCGCGACAATTGTCATCGGAATGAGACTGCACGCCGTGATATTCGCCTCCTCCGCGTCCTCGCCTGTGATAGGGCTGTCCTACGACCCGAAGGTAGCGGCGTTCATGCACGAGATAGGGCAGGACTACGTGGTGGATCTTGCGAAGGCAGGCGAAGTGGGAGCGGAAGTGACGCGCTGTGCGGATGAGATAATGTCGCGGCGCGGGGAGATAATGCGCGAAATCGGGGAAGTATCCGCGGATCTGCGCAGAAAGGCAGAGGAGGACGTGAAGCGTCTCGGAAAACTGCTGTGAAAGCCGCAAGAAAAATTCTCAAGCGAAGTCTGTGCAAAACTTCAAAAGTTTACACTTCCCCACTATAACTCCGCGCGGAGAATCTGCTATAATGTTATAATAACATTGTATCGAAATTTTCGCGCATCAAAAGGAGCATTGATTTAATGAAAAAATCCGCTTTGCGTACGATCGCGGCTGCCCTCATCCTTGCCGTCACTCTCTCCGCCGCATCGTGTAAAAATACCGACGAGTACGCCCCTCCCGCAGGCTATACCCTCGCATCTAACGAAAACGCCGACTACTGCCTCTACGTCCCCGACAAATGGACTGTCGATATGTCTACCGCCGCCGCAGGTGCTTATTACTCCGCGACAGATCCCTCCAGCGTCTCCGTCATGGGATGGGAGCTTCAGAACTACGACAGCTCCCTCGACGAGTGGTGGGAAACCAACAAAACCGACCTTGCTCTTGTCTTCACCGACTTTAACGAGATCTCCGAAGAGAATACTACACTTGACGAGCTTTACGCAAAGAGATACACCTACACCGCAAAGCTCGGCGAAAATACCTACAAGTTTTTGCAGGAAGCCGCTGTTAAGGACGGTTATGTCTACGTTTTCACATATACCTCCCTTGAAGATACCTTCGACAGCCACCTCGCGGAAGTTGAAGAAATCCTCGGCTACATGGTGATAAAATGATCTACCTTGATAACTCCGCGACCACCGAGCCGTCCGAAACCGCTCTGCGTGCAATGACGGAAGCCGCGTCGGTCTGGGGAAATCCCTCGTCCGTATACAAGCTCGGTCTGTCGTCGAAAAAGCTGCTTGAGGACTGCCGCCGCCGCGTTGAGAAAACCTTCGGTATGCAGAAGTTCTCGCGCGATATGGTATACTTCACCGCAAGCGGCACCGAGGCTAACAACATCGCCATGCTCGGCTGCTGCAACGCGAAAAAGCACCTCGCCAAGGGCAAAACCGGCACGGTCATCATCTCCGCAGGGGAGCATCCTTCCGTGGACGAGCCGGCAAAGCTCCTTGAAAAAGAGGGGTACGCCCTCGAGAGGATAGGCACACGCGGCGGGGAGCTTGATCTTGACGGACTGAAACACGCGCTGGAGGGAGCAAAGGAGGACGGTCGACCGGTAATTTTCGCCGGCTTCATGCTCGTGAACAACGAAACGGGCGCGCTCTACGACGTAAAATCAGCCGCCGCTCTCGTGAAGGAGTATTTCCCCGACGCGAACGTTCACTGCGACTGCGTACAGGGCTACATGAAGGTGAAAACCACGCCGAAGCTGCTCGGAGTCGACACAATGACCGTCAGCGCACACAAAATCCACTCAATCCGCGGGGCAGGTGCTTTGTATGTCGCGGAAAACGTGATAAAGCGGCGCAACATCGCTCCCGTAATGCCCGGCGGAGGTCAGGAGTTCGGTATCAGAAGCGGTACGGAGAACCTCTGTGCAATCGCTGCCTTTTCCGCCGCCGCCGAAGAAGCGTATTCGACATTTGCCGAGAGAAGTGAGAAGACAAAAAAGCTCCGCGCAGTGCTTGAAGAGAGGTATCACAGTCTTCTTGAGCCGCTCGGAGTGACTGTCAACCGCCCGAAAAACGGAGTGGACGGCATAATGAACGTCAGCCTGCCCGGAATACGCAGCGAAACCATGCTAAACTACCTCTCGGAGCGGGAGATTTACGTCTCGGCAGGATCAGCGTGCGCCGCCAACTCCAAAAAGAAAAGCCTTGCGCTCGAGTCGTTCGGCTGCACGGAAAACGAAACGGACTGCGCGATAAGGCTGAGCTTTGACGCGACGAACAGCGAGGACGATATTCTTCGTGCGTGCGAGGCTATGGCTGCCGGTGTGAGCGAGCTTCAGCGGAAGAGATAGGGATTTTTTGCGTTCTTTCTTGGTTTGAAGTGAAGCTGCGCGGGGATTTTGTTCGGCTTTAGTTTTTCGTGCAGTGAAATGGCTGGATAGGACACGGTTGAGGTTAGCTGGAACTTTAGCTTGAACCTCGTGCTTTTATGCTGAATCCAAAGGGAAGATTGCCGCGAGGGCGCGGAGTAGTAGAGAATCATGCTGTCGCACCTGCGCGTATTGTTCAGCGAGACTGTAAGTCTGTCGGCGCAGCTTTCCTGTAGTTTAGGAATGAAGGCAACCTGTAATTTAGTCGGTTGCAGCTTGATTTTGAGGTGAAGCTGAACGAAATTGGACGTTCGCTAAATGTCAACGGGAAAATGAGCGACAATCCGCGGTTAGCCTAATCAATTCAGTTATGATTTGGTATTCAACCCTCCGCGCGACAAAGCACACCCGAATTCAACAAAACTACCCGCGTCTAACTCTACCGCGCGAACATGCTAATGCCACTACTAAGGCTTATGCGTAACCGCGCGACTGATTGGTTCAAATGGGCGAGGACAGCAGTGTATTGTTAAAACGAACTCCACCGCGAGCCGGAACTCCGCACTTACATAGTAAGTGCAAGGGGTGGCGTTTGAACCTCTCTGTGCGCCCTCCGCCGAACTAGCGTAGCTTGTTCAGAGCAGCCTTCGACCGCAGTCGATTTAATAAAATTCTGAAAGAGCTTTCAAGCTCTTTTTCTTTTCCCTCACTTGAAGTCAATGCGAGACTGAATTTCTCCGAAGGTTTTATTCAAAATATCTTTGTGCTTATTGACAGAATATTGAGCATATGCTATAATGAGTTACAATATTTTTTTAGCGCATGTGCTTAACACACAAATATATTAACACCGTGTGACTTGATTTATGACTAATTATTAGCTGGCACCAGCAAGGAGGATATACCCATGAAGAAAAAAACGGCACTGCTTATCGCTCTCCTCTTGACTTTACAAACGTTCGCTTCATGCGCGGACACCCCACAGGACGAGACGACAGGCGAAACAGCTCCCAATGCGGCTTCCGAAACCATAGCGGAAGAAACGAAAAGTGATAACCCGTATTACGACGGCTATGTCGACCCGTTTGTTGACACTGACCTCGGCGGAGAAACCCTCACCGTATACAACTCCGTAAACGAACGCGGTACTCTCACGACTTCAAACTACCTCATAGAGGGGCCGGAAGAGATAACAGGAGAC
>CAKVCR010000294.1 GCA_934725835.1 uncultured Odoribacter sp. | reverse complement strand
GATTGGAGTGGTTCTGTTACAGTCTGTATTATCTCGTATGATTTTTGGTATTTTTCAAATTTACAGTATTGTTAGTTATATATAGTTGGAGTGATAAATATAATAAAACATCTATATTTTGAATGCGTGGGGTGTAAAATATGGGGTGTGTTATTTATTTTGTGAGTATAATGCTGAATGTATAACAATATGCATTTAGTGGAAATAAATTATACCTTTGTACGTGTAAATACATTTTTTATGAAGAAAATAGCAGCAATTCATGACCTTTCCGGATATGGTCGAGCTTCTTTGACTGTGGCGATTCCTATCTTATCGTATATGGGCTATCAGGTTTGTCCATTGCCTACAGCAATCTTGTCTGCTCATAGCGAATATTGTAATTTTCGTAGTTTTGACCTGACCGACCAGATGCAACCGATTATTGATCATTGGAAAGAGTTGCATTTGCATTTTGATGCTCTTTATTCCGGTTATTTGGCTTCAGAGCGGCAGTTGGATATTGTCGAACAATTTTTTTATGATTTTAAAGAGGATGATAATTTTATATTGGTAGATCCGGTCTTGGGTGATCATGGGCAATTATATCTTGGTATGGATATCCGAATGGTAGAAGGTATGCGTAGGTTATGTGCTAAGGCAAAAGTGATTACTCCCAATTTAACAGAGGCTGCTTTCTTATTGGGGCATAAATCTCTGGCAGGTGTGCGTGAATGCGATGCCATTGAGTGGTGTGTCGAGCTTGGAGGGTTAGGGCCGGACTATAGCATTATTACATCTGCTCCTGTTGAAGGATGTAATTGCATTGCAACATTGGCATACAATCGTCTGGATGGTCGTTTGTGGCGCGTGAGCAGTGAATACTTGCCTGCTTCTTATCCGGGAACCGGGGATGCTTTTGCCAGTGTCATTACAGGTTGTCTGTTGCATGATGACAGTTTGCCGGAAGCGATTGAGCGTGCCGTACATTTTATCAACATGGGTATTCGTGCCACATTTGGATGCGACCACAATCCGCTTGATGGAATGAATCAGGAAAAAGTATTGCATTATTTAGTAGAACCATTGCCTTATTTTAAATACGAATTGTTAGGAACTTTTAAATGAGTAGAACTGCGATTATAACAGATTTGGACGGAACGATATTGCCTCGTGGAGGGTGTGTCAGTGAAGAGGTATTGTCAGCATTGCAGAACATTGGAGAGAAAGGAAATGTTAGGATTATTGCGACGGGAAGAAATCTTTATTCTGCAAGGCAAGTGTTGGCTGACGATTTTCCAATTGATTATCTCGTTTTTGCATCCGGTGCAGGAGTGATGCGTTGGCATGATAAAAAGTTGTTGTCTGCATGCCACTTGTCTGAAAAGAATGCACATGATATAGCCCGTTATTTATGGGATTTCAGCATAAATTTTACAGTTCAGCGTGAAATACCTGACAATCATCATTATTATTATACTGAACATTATCCGCAACATGCAGACTATTTGCGTCGCTTGGAAACATATAAAACCTTTGGAATCCCAATATCCACACCTGAAGATATACATGGAAGGGTTACTCAATTTGTTATGATATTGGATGCTATGCAGTTGCGATTGATGGAGGATATCCGTTTGCAATTGTCTGGCTATTCTATTGTACGAACTACTTCTCCTATCGATAATCGTGCTATTTGGTTGGAAATTTTTGCCAAGGGAGTAAATAAAGGTGTTGCTTGCCGTAAGTTATTAGAAACGTTAGAAATTGATTGTGCCAATTGTGCCGGTATAGGAAACGATTATAATGATGTGGATTTTCTGGATATTTGTGGACATTCGGCAGTGGTGTCAAATGCACCCGTGCAACTCAAAAACTTATATAAAACGGTTGCATCGGACAGGCAAAATGGATTTGTGGAATTTGCAATTAAAAATTTAATGCTTTGAAATACTTTTATTCCGGGTCAGTAGCTAGAATGGCTTTGTAACCATATGTCTTGGCAATGTTCATAACGCGTACGACCTGTTCAATCGGCACTGATTTTTCAGCCTCAATCGAGACGCACGGATCTTCGCTGTTTTTTAATATGTCAACAATTTTGCTTTCTAGTTGTGAGAAGGGTGTCACCTTGTGATTCAGATAGAACGTCTGTTTTTTGTCTATTGAAACAACAGCTGTGGGCTGGTTGGATGTCTGGTTCGTGCTTTTGGGCAACAAGAGTTTCAGAGCATTGGGGTTAATGAGTGTTGATGTTACCATGAAGAAAATCAACAATAAAAACACAATGTCGGTCATTGACGACATGTTGAAATTCGGATTAGCCTTCCTTGCTCGTTTTATCATCGCTTGATATTTTATTGTTTTTGCTCGTTTCTGATTTCGTATGTGATTTCCATATAATCAGAAAGTGTACTTTCCATATTATTTACAATCCTGTCTATGATGGTGGTGAGTGTATTGTATGCAAAGTAAGCTATAATACCGACAATCAATCCGGCTACAGTGGTAATCATGGCCGTGTAAATACCGCGGGACAGTAAGGTGATATTGATATTGCTGCCGGCTAATGCCATATCATAAAAGGCTTGCACCATTCCTACCACAGTCCCTAAAAATCCAATCATAGGAGCCATGCCGGAACATGTTGCCAGCGTACTCAATCCTTTTTCCATACTTGAAACCTCAAGATTGGCAGCGCTTTCAATGACAGAACGAAGCTCGTTCGCCGGCAGTTGTTTGTGTACGATTCCCTTGATGAGGATACGTGACATAGGGGTGTCTTCTTCTTTGCAGAGATTTATGGCTGCTCGAGAATTACCGGCAAGCATGTTCTCTTTCATTTTTGTGATGAAATCCTCGTTTCTTTTGATAAAATGCCGGAGTAGTAAATAGCGCTCAAAGAATATATAAACGGCAATGACAGAAAGAACAAAGATGGGAATCATCAGCCATCCTCCCTTTACAATCATACTCCAAATGCTCATACCTGGTTCGCTTGCTGCTGTTGCTGTCAGTAGTATTAGTGTGTTCATGGTTATTTGCTGTTTTTTTTACGGGTGCGAAGATACGATGAAAATCAGTAAAAGCGAAACTTCATTGCATATCTTTAACAATTCTGTATCTGATAGCTGGGATGAGATTGTAAATTAAAACAAATTTATTTGCATGAATAAGGTAAATGTTTTCTATCTTTGCGCCCGAAATTGGTAATCGGAGGGAAAACCTTCCTTCCGATGCAAGGGAATCCGGTGGAAACCCGGAGCTGTACCTGCAGCTGTAATCCTCATTTCAAAAATATCTGTACCTGCAGAGCCACTGTCGTCGGAGGACGATGGGAAGGCATACAGATAGAGGAGAGCCAGAAGACCTGCCAGTTATCACGATTGTGAGTACGGAGCTTCCAGGAATAGAAGCGGTGTTACTGATGTATGATACAACAGGTGTATATCCTTTTGAAGCTACGTACGGTTTTATTTTTTCGTTGAATGGAGGAAAATTTGACAGACAAATGAAATGCGAGTACTTGCTGTGTGCATTGTTTATGCTTATGGGACAATCTCTTGTTGCACAGAGTGTGTTTAAGAATAAGAG
>CAKVCR010000293.1 GCA_934725835.1 uncultured Odoribacter sp. | reverse complement strand
GCGCTACACCCTTGGCTCCCCCTCCGCTCAAAACAAGTCCAACCTTCTTACGCTGTCCAAAACTTTCCGGACAGACAACCAAAAGCATCAACAGAAATATACACAGCCTTTTCATTGAACACATACATTTATCGATTGTTTATTTCAACATTACAAAACTAAGAAACAAATCCGAAAACCACATACATTTTCACACATTCCTTTTTCTTCTTCACATTTATTTTTATTTTTGTCGTTTGCATAAAAAAAACGACTATGGCAAAAATACTTGTAATCGACGACGAAAAAAGTATTCGTAATTCAATGAAAGACATTCTATCCTTCGAAGGACACGAAGTTTCTATTGCAGAAAACGGTCTGGAAGGATTGGTTGCTCTAAAAACAAACAAACCGGAAGTAGTATTCTGCGACATCAAAATGCCTAAAATGGAAGGTATTGAAGTGTTGGAAAGAATCAAAGAAATAGCACCCGAAACCTCTGTTGTCATGATTTCAGGACATGGGACTATCGACACAGCCATTGAAGCAATCAAAAAGGGAGCCTACGACTTTATTGAAAAGCCATTGGACCTCAATCGTATTTTAATAACTATCAAAAACGCTACAGATAAAAGTCAACTATTACAGGAACGTCAGACGCTGAAAACAAAAGTCAGTAAAAAATACGAAATGATTGGTTCATCATCAGCCCTCAACCACATTCGCGAAATGATAGCCAAAGTGGCTGTTTCGGATGCAAGAGTCCTGATAACCGGTCCCAACGGTTGCGGCAAAGAACTGGTTGCCCATCAACTGCACGAGCAGAGCAACCGCCGCGACAAAGCCTTCATCGAAGTCAATTGTGCTGCCATACCTTCAGAATTAATAGAAAGCGAACTATTCGGTCATGAAAAAGGATCGTTTACCTCGGCAATCAAACAAAAGAAAGGGAAATTCGAATTAGCTACCGGTGGCACACTTTTCTTGGATGAAATCGGCGACATGAGCCTCGAAGCACAGGCAAAAGTATTGCGAGCACTCCAAGAAAACAAAATTAGTCGTATTGGCAGCGACTCCGACATCAATGTAGATGTACGGGTTGTTGCAGCAACCAATAAAAATCTCAAAGAAGAGATAAAAAAAGGTACTTTCCGCGAAGACCTTTACCACCGCCTCAGCGTTATCATCATAGAAGTACCGGCTCTAAAAAACCGCCCGGAAGATATTGCGGAACTGACTGAATATTTTCTAGATACCATCTGCTCGGAAATGGGCACAGCCCGCAAACAAATTGCTCCTGAAGCCATTGAAATGCTTAAAGGATACGAATGGACCGGCAACATTCGCGAACTACGGAACGTCATTGAACGTCTGATTATATTAGGCAGTCCTACAATTACAGCGGACGACGTAAAGTTATATAAATAACACAACGAAATACATGGACAAAGTACACATCGCCATCACCGGCAGACGAAATGCCGGCAAAAGTTCTCTCATAAACTGTATTCTGGAACAGGAGAAAGCAGTAGTTTCTGCAGTAGCAGGTACAACCACCGACCCAGTCAAGAAAAGCTACGAAATACCCGGTGTTGCATCAGTTGTATTCATTGATACTCCGGGTATTGACGATGAAGGGACATTAGGAGAATTACGCATAGAAAAAACACATGAAGCATTACTTCAAGCAGATGCAGTTATCCTTGTCATTAGCAACAACCAATTCGGAAAATACGAAGAACAACTAATACAACAGTTCAAAGCTTTAGGACAATCCTTCATCATCCTACACAACAAATCGGATCAAGAAGCTCCGACTACTGAATTGCAGCAACGCATCTATAAACTTTACCAGCAAGAACTGGTTTCCTTCTCTACCATCGAACCCGAACGCGAACGACTCATGCAATCAATCATCCAATTAATTGGAACTCCTGAAAAACGTTCTCTACTAGGTAGTATAATTCAACCAGGTCAGCTGATTATGTTAGTAACTCCTATTGATTCTGAAGCGCCTACCGGACGCATGATACTGCCACAAGTGCAGATGCTACGGGACATTCTGGACAACCGCTGCATGAGTATTGTGCTACAACCGGAAGAAATTCCTGCATTCTTCGAACGCTGTCTGCTACGTCCAGATCTTGTGGTAACCGATAGTCAGGCATTCGGAAAAGTAGCTTCTCTAATACCAGCAGATATACCACTCACAAGCTTCAGTATAGTATTCGCACACTCCAAAGGCAATTTCCCTAAATATTTAGAGGGTACACACCAAATTTCCAATCTACAAAATGGAGATAGAATACTCATGCTTGAATCCTGTTCTCACCACGTATCCTGCGAAGATATAGGACGACATAAAATTCCAGCCATGCTGCAAAAACGTACAGGGAAGTCACTAGAATTTGATTTTGTAGCCGGACTTGACCGTATCAACCGTCCCTTCACTGACTACGCCCTCATCATCCAATGCGGGGGGTGCATGGTGACGGCACGCCAACTGCGCAACCGGCTTCAACCGGCAATCGATGCAGGTATCCCCGTCAGCAATTATGGTATGACCCTCGCCTGGTTGCAAGGTATTTTTCCTAAAGCAACAGAACCATTCAAATAATGAACAAGACAATCAACTTTCCTTTGCATTCCCAACACATTGCAGGCAAATTCAAAAGTGGCAGAACGAACCTCTGCTACAGCGCCGGAAGTTAATTCACAAGCAATCACGTGCGCACCTGCCTTTGGGAATGCAATTTTCACTTTCTTGTTGTCAGGCGTAGCCACCTCATCAAACATTCTCAAAGCTGCATCCACCTTCACGGTACCGTCCTGATGCTCCTCATCCTTATAGTAGTAACCCAAAAACAAGGGTTGCTTTACTCTGGCAAATTCCTGGCTATTCATTCGCATATCCAACAATTGTTGCAAATAAACCTGCGCCTCCACTCGATAGCAACAATACCAATACTTACAATCCTCACTATCGGCAGGTTCATCCGATACGGCATACATTCCGCCATGCACAGCCTTTGACAGCTGCAATCCCCACGGACCGCTCAATAAAGGTGCTGCAGCATTCTTGATGCGTATATTCGGAGAATAAAGTATCAATCCATTCACCAATTCCGGAAAATCTGCAGCCAACATCAAAGCCAGCGTACAACCGGTAGAAGTACCCATCACCACTACCTTCTCTCCCAATTTGTGCGCTATGACCAATGCCTCTTTAGCTGATTCATACAGATTAGCCGGAGTCATATCCAACAACGGTTCGTCAACCTGCAATCCATGTCCTGCCAAACGAGGTAAATAGGCATTGACACCGAATTCTTTAACAAAATCATACGTCATCGGATACCCCTCGTATCTGCTCGCAGTAAAACCGTGCAGATAAAGCAACACATACTCTGTCGGTTGCGCCACAGAATCCGCCCATACCACCACGCTCTCATTCCCTGGCTTCACAGGTAAAGCTGCCTCTCGCTTCCCCACATAATCTTCAATCTCCCCAATACCTGCATCAACAACCGGCAATTCAAGATTTAATTCTGTCCGTTCCATTCGTGGTCCAACTAGATACAATGCCACCAATACAA
>CAKVCR010000292.1 GCA_934725835.1 uncultured Odoribacter sp. | reverse complement strand
GTCAATAATAGTTCATTTTATTCTAATGGCGATTTCCGTTTGAAATTGTTGGAAAATGTTACAGAAGAAGACAAGACTGCTTCGTTGAAATATGCTCGTTTAAGCGAAAATGCAGCTAACACAAATAATAAATTACCGATGTTGCGTATGTCTGAAATGTATATTATTGCAGCAGAAGCCGGATATGCAATGGACAAAACAAAAGCCATCAGTCGTTTGAGCGAATTGAAGACTAATCGTGGTGTTTCGTTGAATATGAGTGGCTATTCATTTGAGCAGTTGCAGGAAGAGACTTTGTTGGAGGTTAAAAGAGAGTTGTTGGGTGAAGGTCAGTTGTTTTATTGGTATAAACAACGTGGTTTAAATAAAATTAAGAGGGGGAACGAAACAGTCGATATGCCTATCGAGAAATACACTTTCCCATTGCCATCTACTGAGGTAGAATTTGGAGATCGTGTTCAGCCGTAGGATTTGTTGAATATAAAAATTAGAGATGATGAAAAGCATTTTATATATATTGTTAGGAGTGTGTATGGCAATGACGGGGTGTTCAAAGAGTGACTATTCCGGTTATGATGCTGATAATTATATTTACTTCAGTCAGGATACTTCGAATATTACGACTTTTTCTTTTTTCTTTGCGCAGGGAGATGAGGGAGTAGTAAAATTACCTTTGGAAATCATTGCTCCGGTAATCGGAGATGAGCGGGAATATAAGATTGGATTTGTTAAAGATGAAAGTTCTGCTGTGAACGGTGACGATTTTATAATGCCCGAAGGTAAGTTGGTTTTTGGTGGAAATTTGGTTACAGATACTTTGCAGATTAAAGTTTTGCGTCCTAAATCAGAAAATCATGAAGCAATGGCTGTATTTGAATTGTTGCCTTCTTCTGATTTTTTACCTGGAATGCCGGATAGAGTGAAGGCTAAAGTGGTGATTACAAATAAAATATCTCAGCCTACTTGGTGGGATCAATGGCATCTTACTTCGGGATTAGGTGCATATAGCGATTTGAAATATAAGGCATTTTATGATTGTACCGGAGTATCTGATTTGGATTATAAAAACAGGGAAGATTTGAGTCAGTCGGAGGTGCGTGCCTTGATTCTGGAGTTTAAGTATTGGTTGAAAGAGAATCCCCGGCAGGATGTAAATGGTCCGATGGACGTGGCAATGAAAGGATAATAACGAAGACGATAATATGATGAACAAATTATTTACATATATTGGTTTGATAGCAGCAGTTTTATTGACCGGTTGCTACAAGGATAAAGGAAATATTGATTACAAACCTTTGTCAGAAGCTGAGATTAGCGGAATAGAGTCTGCCTATACACTATATTTAGGAGATAAATGGAATGTTCCGGTAGAGATAGAGTATTCTCTGAATACACCCGAAGAGGTGGCTTATTTATGGAAAGTGGATGGTGATACGATTGCCACCACTAAAGATTTGGATGTTGTCGTGTCTTTTTCGTTGAAGGAGAATATGACGGCAGAATATGTAGTGACTGATTTATCGAATGGTGTCCGGACGATTGTTCCTTTTACGGTAACTGTGAAGTCAGAGTTCTCACAAGGATGGATGATTCTTTCAGAACAGGCTGAACATTCAGCGTTGGGATACTTCAGAGATGGTGACGGACGCTTTTATGAGGATATCTACAATGCCATTAATCAGAAGCATTTAAATAAAGGGGCATCTCGTTTGGTGGAGCATTTCTTGAGTCCTTTTGAACCTACGGTAACTGCATTGACCGGTCAGGTGTTTGTGGCTTGTTCTGACGGACCAGATTATTCTGTTGATTTGGATGGCGATAGTTTCGAGCGGGTGATTTATACGAGAGATGAGTTTGTGGGAGGTGCGCCGGCGGATTTTAAACCGGAAGTTTATGAAAGTATGCCTTCCATGGAAACTGGTAAAGGTTTTGATTATCTGATTAGCAATGGAAAGGTATATACCCGTGCCCTTTATGATGGTCTGTCATTTCAGGATGGTTTGTATTCCAATATTCCGTATGCTTATAATGGCGGCAACTATAAATTAGCTCCTGCCATTTTGCGTGGAAACATAATTTGGGGAGATTATCTTTTAGGATTTGACAATGTATCCGGCAGTTTTGTGCAATTGACTGATGGTGAAGTCTTGACTTTGGATCCTGGTGCAGATATGGCAGGTGGTTTTAGCATGGTGAATACAGGTCTGACCTGGATAGACGGAGGTACGGTAGCTATTTTTAATGATGTTGAAGGAACATTTGATACTTATGTAACATTTATGAGGGATAGCGACGGGAATGTAAATATGATGTATTTTCAGGTAATGCCTAAAATGCTGATGGGTAGTCTTGCTTATATGTCGATAATACAGATGCCGATTATGGATACTGAAGGAAATCCGGTAGTGTGGGGCGGTAATATCATCAATGAGAATACTCGTTTTGCATATTGTGATAAGGGTAATCTTTTGTATATTGCAAGCGGTTATAATCTATATGCTTTTGACTACACGATGATGGCTTTGAGTTTGTTGAAGACTTATGACAAACCGATAGTAGAAATCGGAATGAACCGCCTTAATCAGATGGAATTGGGAATCGCTTTTGACAATGGGAATGGTACCAGTGATTTTGGTGTGGCAGATGTGTCGTATATGGGAGGAGGAGAAATTAAGGGAGGAAAATTCTATACGGTGGAAGGAAAAGTGAAAGATATCCTTTATAAGGTGGGTAATCAGTTGTTAATAAGTGGAATGAATTAATTGATTAATATGAAAAAATGGATGATGTTGCCAGGTGTGCTACTTGCTTTTGGAGTAGCCTCCTGCACTCCTAAAAGTGAAGGCTTCACAGTTAGGGGAGAATTAACAGATGCAACTGAAAATTTTCAGTTGATGGTCAGTGAAAATATACCGGTGATGAAATCTTGGTTCATTGATACTATTGATGTGGTGAATGGTAAATTTACCTATACCGGTAAATTGGAACATCCAGAAATGATGGTGTTTACAGTGATGGAAGGTGGAAATTTCCTGGGTAGCTTTGGTATTTTAATGGATAATAGTGACATTAAGATAACCGGTAGTATGAATGATTTATCTACCATGAAGATTGAAGGCGGTAAGGCGAACGATGCGTTTAATCGGATAATGGAACAAGGGGATCCTGTATTCGCAGCCTTTAATCAGGTGCAGCAAAAAAGGAACGAGGCTTTTAAAACTGATAAGCAACTTTATGAAGCTTTGGCTGACGAGTATAATGCTGCATACGAGAAAATAAAGGAGCATGTGTTGAGCGCAGAGAATTACAGTACTAATAGTGCCATTCCTTATATTATTTTTTCTAATTTCAATGTAACTCGTCCGGCTATGTTGGAAGAGTTGTTGACTGCATTGGATTCTTCTCAGTATGATGATCCCTATATCAAGCATTTGTCTGCGGATTTGGCACGAGAAAAAAAAGTTGGTATCGGAGCTGCTGCTTTTGATTTTGAATTGCCGGATGCTGAAGGAAAAATGTTTAAATTGTCGGATTATCGTGGAAAATATGTGTTGATTGAGTTTACTGCTTCGTGGTGTGGAT
>CAKVCR010000291.1 GCA_934725835.1 uncultured Odoribacter sp. | reverse complement strand
ACGATGCGCCGTAAGGATACGGAGCGCGAGAGGGAGCGTTATTTCCAGTATACATTTTATCTGCTGCTCCGCCTGATGAGCCTGTATACGGTGCACTTAGAACGGATACAAAGTGAAGGACGGGTGGACTGTATCGTAGAGACGCCGCAATACATCTATATCTTCGAGTTCAAACTGGACGGCAGTGCCGCAGAGGCTTTGCACCAGATAGAGGAGAAAGGCTATGCACGTCCCTATACGGCAGACAGCCGCCCGGTATACAAAATCGGAGTAAGCTTCTCTTCCGACACCGGGACAGTAGAGGAGTGGAAAACCGCCGGGTTATAGTTCTGTCGGCGGATTGTAGAGGATTCTTGTACGTTTCAGGAGGTTTGGTATGGGCATTTGTTGAGAAATGGGAAAGGTTCGGATGTTAAGCATTGCTAATTAAGATTTTATTAATAGTGAATTGGCAAATAGTTTGTTGTATGGTGAGGTTGATATTGTGAAACATGTAATATAAAATCTGAAGATATGAAAGCAACAAATTACGTTCTGCCTTTTGCGTTCGGCTTGGTCGGTGGCTTGATTGCATTTGCAGGGGCAAGCCTGTTGACCGGTAAAGATGAAGTCCCTGCTGTCCGGCATAGTGTAGTGGGACCGGGAGCTGCCCGACCTGTGGTTCAGACTGTTAATTCCAGTCCGGCGATAAACGGGAGTTTCGATTTGCGGGAGGCTGCTAAAAAGACAGTTCCAGCCGTTGTGAATGTGACACCTGTGCAGATGGGACGTGTCTATTACGGTAGTCCGTTGGATTTTTGGTTTGGAGGCAGGAATGGAAGAATTCGGGAGGAACCGCTGGATATGGGGGTCGGTTCCGGAGTGATTATTACGGATGATGGTTATATCATTACGAATAACCATGTTGTAGCTCAGAGTGATAAGGTTATGGTGACTCTGAATGACAAGCGTAAGTTTGAGGCGAAATTGATAGGTACGGATCCTGATACGGACATTGCTTTGTTGAAGATTGATGCCACAGGATTGCAACCTATAGAATACGGTAATTCGGATGATGTGGTGTTGGGCGAATGGGTGCTGGCTGTCGGCAATCCTTATAACCTGACCTCTACTGTTACTGCCGGGATTATCAGTGCCAAGGCGCGCGGTTTGGGTAATAAGATGACTTTGGAGTCCTTCTTGCAGACAGATGCTGCCGTGAATCCCGGGAATAGTGGAGGTGCTCTGGTGAATGCCAAGGGCGAATTGATAGGTATCAATACAGCCATTCAGTCGCCTACAGGTAGTTATTCGGGATATTCTTTTGCAGTGCCGGTGAATGTGGCTCGTAAGGTGGTCAGTGATTTGCGGGAGTTTGGAAAAGTTCAGCGTGCCGTGTTGGGAGTTTCCATGCGGGAATTAACTCCTGAATTGGCGAAGCAGATAGGCTTGAAGGAGACTGCCGGAATCCACGTGGCAGAGGTTATATCCGGCGGTGCTGCTTCCAAGGCCGGTATGAAGAAGGGGGATGTGATAAAGAAAATCAATGGCTTTGACGTTGTGACAGCTCCTCAGTTGCAGGAGCAGTTGGCTAAATATGCTCCGGGAGATGTGGTCAAAGTCTCTTTTAGCAGGGATGGAAAGGAGCGGGAGACAGATGTCACTCTGCAAAACGTTTTCGGGGATGTGACCGTTGCTACCGAGTTGGGGGTCTTAGGTGCTCAGGTGGAGGCTCTGACCAAAGATGAACAGTATCGCTACCGCCTGACGAAAGGCGTTAAAATCGCAGCTCTGAAGAATGGGAAATTCAAGGAGGCAGGATTGTCTGAAGGTTATATTATTGTTAAAATCAACAATACGGTGGTATATAATGCGGAAGATTTGGAACGAGCTGTGAAATCTGCCGGAGATGAAGGAGTATTCGTTACGGCGGTGAGCCCTAAGGGAAGAGTTGAGTACTTTGCATTTTCCCTATTAAACTAAAAAATGTTAATCGTTTGTGGTAGGGTATGATTACGGGTTGAAAAATGAATAAAATATCGTACCTTTGCAAGACGTTTGCAGTGGTATAAATATACAGTATGAGACAACTAAAAATCACAAAATCAATTACCAATAGGGAAAGTGCTTCGCTGGATAAGTATTTGCAGGAGATTGGTAAAGAGGATCTGATAACCGTAGAAGAAGAAGTTGAATTGGCTCAGCGTATTCGAAAGGGAGATCAGAAGGCATTGGAGAAGTTGACACGGGCTAACCTGAGGTTTGTTGTTTCTGTAGCTAAGCAGTATCAAAATCAAGGTCTTAGTTTGCCGGACCTTATCAATGAAGGAAATTTGGGATTGATAAAGGCGGCTGAGAAGTTTGATGAAACCCGCGGTTTTAAGTTTATTTCTTATGCCGTATGGTGGATTCGCCAGTCGATTTTGCAGGCTTTGGCTGAGCAATCGCGAATTGTACGTTTGCCTTTGAACCAGGTAGGTTCTTTAAACAAGATTAATAAGGCGTTTTCGCGGTTTGAGCAGGAAAATGAACGTCGGCCGTCGCCGGAAGAATTGGCAGAGTCGTTGGATTTGCCGGCTGAAAAGGTTGCAGATACGCTGCGTGTATCAGGACGCCATATTTCAGTAGATGCTCCGTTTGTGGAAGGAGAGGATAATAGTTTGCTGGATGTATTGGTAAATGATGATTCGCCAGTGGCTGACCGTACCTTAATCAACGAGTCGCTTTCAACGGAAGTGGAGCGGGCATTGTCAACTCTTACAGAGCGCGAACGGGATATTATCAAATTGTTTTTTGGCATCAATACACAAGAGATGACTCTGGAAGAAATAGGAGAGAAATTCGGTTTGACCCGAGAACGTGTGCGCCAAATCAAGGAGAAAGCTATCCGTCGCTTACGGCACTCCTCCAGAAGCAAATTGCTGAAGACCTATTTAGGGTAGTATATCGGTTTTGAAAATATTTAGAAAAGGGCTGCGGAAGTGGCCCTTCTTCTTTTGTCGGTATTTGCAGGATAGATATAAAAAAAAGACGTCATCAACGTCTTCTTTAGTGGAGTAGCAGGGTTTCGAACCCTGGTCCAAACATGGAATCAATATGCTTTCTACATGCTTAGCCGCTTGTTGATTTTCGTCGATAGTCCGGAAAGAGGCACCCAAGCTATCGCTTAGCTTCTAAAATTTTACCTTTCCCCCGAAGCCGGTTCAGGCTAACCCTATATTGACTGCACCCCATTTGCCGGCCGGAATAAGGTGGAACCACCGACGGGATGTCTCGTCTCCGCTCCTTGAGCAGAGATTAAGCCCCGAATCTTCTAAAGATTAGGCAGCGAGAGCGTAATTAGTTTCGCCAATTAAAATTTTGTGTCCGGGATTTACGGGCCGTTTCACTGCTCCCGACATGCTTACATACCTATTCTTCACGCTGTCAAATCCAAGTCTACCCCTTATAGATATGTGAATGCAAAGGTAATAATTATTACAGTTTATATCGCAAAAAGAGCAATAATTTTTACAATTCTTTTAACCCGTGCAACAGAATTTAAGAAAGGTTAAAGAGGAAAGGACTGGCTAAGAACAACTTAGGAGGTCGAGCGTCCTTTAAAAGTAAAAAA
>CAKVCR010000290.1 GCA_934725835.1 uncultured Odoribacter sp. | reverse complement strand
AAAAACAATAACTTTGCCTCGTCAGAACTGTAACAGCATGGCCGTTTTTGCTGTAACAGTCTGCTCCGTTTTTACCACTTTTACATAGGATATCTCCCTATTCAATCAAGTTTAAAGCGGTACACATACATTTTTTCATTATCAACATCGAATATAATATCGGAATAGTAATATGGTGATATATACCCCTTTATTTTAAATACACATGGCGTTTTTATGTCTCCTATCAAAACTCCCTTTCTATATATTTGTAATCCGCCATTACACAGGGGCTCACCTTTTTGATATGTCCTTAAAATATCTTGATTGACAGGAGAAACAAATAATGATGTAAAATAACCTTTAGTATTTCGTTCTTTATACATAATTTCACTACACTCTTTCCAATTTACAATGGGAATATAATTTCGATTCATATCTCTACCCATATAGCCAAATGCCCTAACAGGATATTTATCTTTTTCATACACATAAATCGTACTGTCCGCTTCAAATGCAACATAAAGATTTCCGACAATGTCAAAAGCATAATTCAATGAAGGGAAAGCATTATACGCTCCTATATCATTTTGATAAAATGGAGGATAAGAACAAAATACACGTTCTACTTTTCCATTGTCCTTATTTACTTGCATCAATGTTCTTGATTTCTTGTAGTATTTATCCGGTGTATCTATAAAATTGAAATCATCACACTCCGAATAAATATTATAATACAAACTATTACCATTATTCCTTATCTCTAAGTTCGGATAAAAGGTTGTATAGGTATCCGATTTCTCATAAATAGTTCCTGCTATATTATTCTCTAATAAAAATGCATTAGATCTATCAAAGTTACTTTTAAAGAAATAATGATCTAACGTATATCCTAAAATCAAAAGCTCATGATCTTGACACTTGGCAACTCCACTAATTCTTTTACAGACAACTTCCCTAGGTCCTCTCCCTTGTCCTAATTCGCGAAATAACAAACTTCCATCTTTAGTAAAAGCAAATAACCAACAAAAATACTTGTCAACATAATAAATACAAGAGTCTTCTATAAATGAATAACCATAATACGAACTCTCGTACCCATTCAAATCCAATTCAAGTCTTTCGAATTTTATTGAATCGATTTGAATGTTTCTAGAATTAACTATTTCTGGATAATAGAATTTATCTTCCCGACATGCTAAAATCCCCAAAACAATTACTAAAATAAATACGCATCTCATATTTTAACGTAAGTTCAACGAAATACAAATGACTAAAAAATGGGTAATTTGCGAAAATCATTGCAATTCCAAAGCAATTGAAATCACAAGTATACAAACGACAATCGCTATAATCACAGAGAACAAAGTTATTGAAATTTTCTGTATCGCAGATGACTTCTGTAAAGTTTTTGACATCGTGAATTCACCATGTCAAAGGCAGAAATATTGGAAATTCTGTAAAGCCCAAAGTTTGGCGAATTTCCGCAATATTTTGAGTATAAATCAATTGGCTAATTTTATACTATTTACTGAATGTCCCTAAATGAACAAACACTCCGTACTGACTAGGTTTCAATATGGAGTGTTTATCTAATATCAGTTATTTATGAATTGGCAAAAACGTTGCAATTCATTATCTAATGGCTTTAATGCTGAAGTTTTCAATGCATCTAATAATGCTGGTGCTGTTTTTAGCTTTCCATATTTTGCGGATTTATTATTTTTAATAAAATAATGTTTCAAAATTACTCCTAATTCTTGGGATGGTTTAGATATGTCTTCAATATTTTTATTCTTCAAAACAGAATGGTCTGCAATGTTTGTCGTGTCTTTTCTCGTATACCCTTCTTTTAAAGCCCATTCATCCAAACAACTTAATTGTTTCAGAAACCAAGCCTCCATTTCTTGAATCATAAAAAACACGGAATCTTTTTTATCATCAGGAATTACAATGCTTCTTTCTGGATGTTCATTATTTATCAAATTATTGAACCATAAATGTTTATTTTCAGATGGCAAATCGGAATCAACAAAAAGTGCTATTGGTGTTTGATTTTCAATAAATTGTTTTGCAGCATTACGATACCCAGCACCCATGAATATCGTAATTTCCACATCCTCACGGCCAAGTAATCTTGTAAAAAACTTATGAAGAGATTCTCTTAAAGCTTCTGCATTATTCGCCGTTTCAGCAGATACATCACCTGTGAGAACTCCTCCTTCTACTATTAAATTTAACTTTACCATCGTTTCCCACCTATTTGCCCCAACAACCACATTTGTCCTGGTAGATACTCACCTTCCCAATCAGGGAAATCATCTTCCGATATAGTTCTGACAATTGTAGAATTTTCCTCATTTTTCTCAAATACAAGAACATCTTCTAAATCAAATTGATTTAATAAATGTGGCGAATGAGTTGCTATAATAACTTGTGTTTGCTTAGTTGAATATTTTATCATTTCTGCAACAGAACGAATCATATCCGGATGTAGCCCTCTTTCAGGTTCGTCTATCGCAACTAATGAACCACGTAGAGGATTATAAAAGATACTTTCCAGTAATAAAAATCTTAACGTTCCATCAGAAATATGTAATGCACCTATTGCACGACTCATATTCTTCTCAAGTAAAGACAAATACGATTGTCCATATAAATTAGTGATTTCTATACTCTTAAAATTGGGATTTATATTTTTAAACGTATCTTCTAAGCGGGCAAAATCAAATGTATGATTCAGTTTTAGTAAATTAAGAATTTGAGACAAATTGCTTCCATTCTTTCTTAAACGAACATCTGTAGAAAATTCTGCAGTAGAACGAACTCTACTACCTTCTTCTACATTAAAATTACTATAAACTGATATTGATTCTATCGCTTTACGCAATGTGTGAATCGGTAAATAATGTTTGGGGTCATTTATTTGACGAAGAATTAATTCTTGTCCTGAAATTTCTCTATCCGTGTAATCTTGAAACAATATTGCCGAGTCTTGAGTACGTGTACTTATTTTGCCATTTCCATTGCTAAAATCCAGATAAGTAAACGATAAATCTGTTCTCCTTTTATGTTCTGTATACATTCGTTCATTCAAAATATAACTCGTACCCGACTGGCGAATAGTAATACGATAATATACATCTGACTTAAAATCCGCCATAGCGTTGATCATATTAAGTTTTTTATAATCAAACACATATGTAATCTGAGCATATGAAGCCTTCCTGTCACCATTAAAATTGACAACTTGGTCATATCCACCCCATTGTTCTTGAATTAATTTCACCAATCCTTCGCCAACAATACCTTCGCTTAGTATACGCAAGGAGTTAATGAAAGAACTTTTTCCACTTCCATTTATGCCCAATAAAAGATTTACTCCATCTTTCAATTTAATTTTCTTCTCACCCTTAAACGAAAAGAAATCTCGCAAAATAATCGCCTTTAACATACTCCTTGTATTATTTATATAACATGGATTTATTGCAAAAGTACAAAAACTTTTTCTATGTGATAGTGGTATTGATGTTATTTACTGTTTTGTTCCACGGCTCTTTCATTTAAGATTTCGTTGCTCACTTAAAAATGTTGTTATTTTATAGCGATTGTTTTCTTGTAT
>CAKVCR010000289.1 GCA_934725835.1 uncultured Odoribacter sp. | reverse complement strand
GTGGTAGGGAGAGCGATAAGTCGTACAGCAAACAGAATGCACAGTTCGTTGGTCGATGAGGTGGGACACTATCGAGCAGATTTATTGGCATTGGACTTTCAGAAAACAGTAGAATTAGGAGAGAGCATTCATAATTATATTGAGAGTAATTTTGATAATGAGTTGGGACTCCAAGAATTAGTTAAGGGATTGTGGCATTTAGATCCGAAAGTGTCACGAATATGGTATAAATGGCATCATAATGCAATTACCTGTTGTGATTCTTCTGGTGTAGTACAAAGAGATTCAGTATTTTATTGTACTTTACAAAAAATAGCTAATAGTGCTAAAGAACAGTGCGACGGGGCTTTATTCTACGATGATGGAGAGCTTTATTGGACACTTTATCGTAAAACTGACAGTGTAGTTTATGGATTAGATGTCTCTTTGCTTGATGTTCATAAGTATTTTGCCAGCATGTCTCCTAGTGTGAGAAGTTATGCCTATGTACTGAATAATGACGGTATAGTATTAGCTCATCCGGATGAATCTCGTATTGGTGGTCACTGGGCGAACGTGGAGGATGAGGAGGCTTTTAATGAAGTGTTGCGCACACAACGTATGGTTAGAAAAGAGGGTATTTCAAATTATCTACAAGTTGAAGTGCAAAGGGTGTATTATCCGGTGAAAGTGGGATATGATACTTGGGTGGTTACAGTTAATATCCCAGATTTTTTTGTTGAAGAAGAGATGAGTGATTTTCATCGATATACGGTGTTGGCAACAATTTTAGTTTTGGTATTGTTTTGCATTTTATTGGGATATTCACAATTTCAATGGCGTAAAGAATATGTTCGTCGTAGGCATTTGGAAGAAGAAACAGCAGAACTCTCATTGCAGCAACTTAAGAATAGGATTAATCCTCATTTTCTGTTTAATTCATTTAATTCGTTGAGTGCATTGATAGGTACTGATGTTACGTTGGCGAAGGAGTTCGTCCTGAATTTATCGCGTATATATCGTTACTCTTTGGATAAAAGAAATGAAAGTCTGGTAACAGTAAAAGAGGAATTGGATTTTATGAAACGATACTATTTCCTGCAAAAAATACGTTTTCAAGAGCAATTATTTTTGGAGGTGAATAAAGAAGTTGAAGAGGAAAGACGTAAAATTCCTTTCATGGCATTACAGATGATGGTGGAAAATGCTATCAAACACAATGAGATAACTCGTCAAAGACCTTTATACATTCATGTATATATAGAAAAAGATGTATTGATTGTAACAAATACTCATTGTCCTCGTTCTGGTAGTGAGCAGGATTCGTTGGGAGTAGGCACAGAGAGCATGCGTAAAATATATGACTACTATTCGGAGAATGCTCAAATTTCTTATGGTGTAGAGGGTAATTTATATATATGTCGTCTGCCTTTGTTGTAAACGAATAATTATTCACTCCTTATTTTTGTTAGTTTACTCCTTGTTTTTGTTAGTTTATTTCCTTATATTTGATAGTGGTATAAGTGCGTGTTAATATTGCATAATGCATAAATATTGATACAGGATGAATAAGTACTATTTGATTGCAACTTTGTTTGTATTGGCTTTGGTCGGGGAGACGACTGAAGCGTCTTCCTGGGGGCTCAGGAAGCGAAAAAAAATGAAATCAGACACAACCACAATTATCAAGGATAGTTATAGTGATTGGGTGAAAAAGGCTGAGACTCGCGACGGAATGTTGCGTATTCATCGAATTGACAAAGATTGGTATTTTGAAATTTCAGACTCTATTTTTAATAGGGATTTGTTGATTGTCAACAAAGTTTCGGGTGTCCCTTATGAATTGAACGATGCCGGGCTTAATAAAGGAATGTCCTATGAAGACAAAATGATACGTTTTCGTAAAGATATTGTACATGGGAAGGTGTGGGTGACTACATGGAATCCGCGAGTCAGCGTACCGGAAGGAGATGCTATTGCGCGTTCTGTTAAAGACAATTATCGGGAGGCTGTAATAGAGCAATTCCCTATTGAGAGATTTAATTCAGATTCAACAGCGATTGTTGTTAAAGTGAATAAGGTATTTGATGGTAGTGAAAAAAGTTTTAATGATTTATTCGGTGGCATTTCATTGAGTAGTGCTTCTCTAAAAAAAGATTTGTCGCGTATTGATGGTATGAAGGCATTCCCTCAGAATATTGTAGTGAAGGCTTTCTTGACGGCTCAAGTGATGGATAGTGGTGTTGATGTTCCTCTGACAGTGGAAACAACAACTAATATTGTGTTGTTGCCCGAAAAGCCAATGGTACCTCGTTTTGCTGACGACCGAGTTGGATTTTTTTCAACACCGCATTACTACTTTAATGATAAACAACAAGCAGTGGAAATGCGGGAGTTTGTACATCGCTGGCGTTTGGAACCGAAACCTGAGGATGTAGAAAAATACAAGCGAGGAGAGTTGGTAGAGCCAGCTAAGCCAATTATATATTATATTGATCCGGCAACACCTAAACAATGGAGAGAGCAGATAAAGGCAGGTGTGTTTGACTGGCAGGCCGCTTTTGAAGCAGCAGGATTCAAAAATGCCATTATAGCAAAGGATGCACCAATTGATGATCCAGATTTTGATATTGATGATATCCGTTATTCAGTGATTACCTATGCTGCATCACAACAGGCAAATGCAATGGGACCGTCCGTGATAGACCCACGTTCTGGAGAAATTATTGAGGCAGATGTGGTGTGGTGGCATAATGTAATGACTTTGTTACACACCTGGATTCGTGTACAAAACGGTCCAGTAGACCCAAGAGCACGTTTGAATACCTTTGATGATGAATATATGGCAAGTGCTATTCGGTTTGTTTCTTCGCACGAAGTTGGACATACATTTGGTTTAAAGCATAATATGGGTGCGTCTTGGTCGTTCCCCGTTGATTCTTTGCGCTCTCGTACATTCACAGCGAAAATGGGAGGAACAGCTAGCTCTATTATGGATTATGCTCGTTTTAATTATGTCGCACAGCCAGAAGATCAGGTGGAATGTTTTACTCCTGTGATTGGAATTTATGATAAATATGCTATTAATTGGGCTTATCGTTGGCTGGATGCTAAAGATCCACATGAAGAGTTGCCGGTATTGAATAGCTGGATAACCGCACATTCTGGAGATCCGTTGTATTGGTATGGAGAACAGCAGGATCCGAAAGATCCTGTCGATCCGAGAGCGCAGGATGAAGATTTAGGCGATAATGTGATTCAAGCCAATCGTTATGGTATAATGAATTTGAAACGAATTGTCCCGAATATTGTAGAATGGACAAAAGAGGATGGAAAAAATTATCTGGAAGCAGGTAAGTTGTTGATGGCAGTAATTAATCAATGGAGTTTATATGCAGGACATGTGACGGCGAATGTAGGAGGATTTTATATTAATAATCCTGTTGGAGAAGAGGACTTTGATCGTTATACTCCAGTAGAGAAAGTGCGTCAGAAAGATGCTGTAAAGTATCTTATTGATGAGGTATTTATTGTACCGGAATGGCTTTTTGGAACAGATGCTTGGAAAAAGAGTTATCCTGTGCGTAATTCTCCGGCAGGTGCAATCGAGTATTCTCCTTATAATACAGCACGAGAATTGCAGTATGCA
>CAKVCR010000288.1 GCA_934725835.1 uncultured Odoribacter sp. | reverse complement strand
GCAGAGGTGATGTCGTCAATGTAAAACGAAGCACTATGGCCGGTTTTCATATCATGCTCTGTTTGGTTGTTGCAGCCAGCATCTTTTTCTTCTTTGCACAGAATGTTATTGGATTTCTATTCACCACTTCTCCGGAAGTCATTAGCCTGGTCTCTTCATTGATTGTTATTTTGATGATATATCAATTTGGCGACGCACTGCAAATCATCTATGCTAATTCTCTACGCGGCATTGGTGACGTTATTTCCATGGCTATCATTTCATTTATCGGATATTTCCTACTGGCCATGCCTGTGTGCTACATCTGTGGTTTTGTGCTAAACCTCGGTATTACCGGCATCTGGATTGGATATCCGGTAGGTCTCACACTGACCGGCATCATGCTTTGCTGCCGATACTATTGGAAATTAAAAAACGGGAGACTATTTCGTTAGCTCCCTGATTTTTTCAACGGACGCAATATGGTCTGTAAAATGTACGGTCTGTATACCTAATGCACGAGCGGCTTCAATATTAGCAATCAAATCATCCACAAAAAGAGTCTCTTCTGGAATCAAACAATGTCTATCAAAAAGGATTTGATAAATCTCCTTTTCCGGTTTAATTGTATGTTCTAACGCCGAGATAATACGTCCCTCAAAAAAGGAGAATACTTTGCGGTCTTTCAGGTAATCATAATACTCCACTGACATATTCGACAAACAGAACAAACGATATCCTCTACCTGCCAGTTCTTCAATCAACTCACACGTTGCCGGCAGATTGTCCAACGTATGTTTGATAAACTCTACAAAATCCCAACACTCAGCATACGTACGCCCTGCAAAATCACTCATTGCAATCACCATTTCAGCTTGTGTAATAGTACCCCTGTCAAATTCTGACCAATATAGCTGAAAAAAGCCTTTTTTAAACAAAGCGACCGGCAATTCCTTATCTCCTGGGTAAGTTGTCAGTAAACGCTCAGGACTCCAATCAACAACCACTCCTCCTAAATCAAATACTACATTTTTAATCATATCCTTATTTATCATTATTAAAATTCCACAATTACTCCTACCGACGGTAATATCGTTCCTCCTATCTCATTTCGTATATTCCGCATCAAATAATAGCCATCATGTGCAGGGTCTCTCTTATAAGAACCATCTTTATTTTCCTGTGGGACCAAATCATCCGGCCCCAATGCCTTATAGTTATACACATTCTGCACGTCTGCATACAAAATCAACGACCATTTTCTAAAAAAGAAGTTTTTATCTACACGTACATCCAACTGGTGGAAAGCCGGCAGTCGCTCCGTGTTGAATCGTGAATAATCGTAATAAGGCTGATGTTTGGCCTCCCAAGCCTCTATTCGTGATGAGGTCTCTACATCATAAGGTGTATAAGGCGCACCTGCTACATATCGCCATTTTATCCCGATATCCCAGCTCTCTCCGAAACGTCGGGTTGCCGTCAATGAAAAAATATGTCGATTGTCCCAACTGCTGGGAATATAGCTTTCAGTCAACCGCAATTCTTTATCCAACTTCCTAAATTCAGAATAGTACCATGTATAAGCTGCCGAAGCCACTATACCAAAGAACTCCTGTGTTCTCAACATTACTTCTATTCCGTAAGCTCGTCCTTTACCCAAAGATTTCACAGGTTCGTCTCCCACTGCGACATAATCGGTACCCTTGTTAGCTAACGTAATAGTATCAAGTAAAGATACTGGATAATGGTCGTATGTCTTATAGAAACCCTCTAACGATATTTGTGTTGTTCTTCCAGGACGATATTCTATACCTGCCACATAATGGTTCGCTCCAATATATCCCGTACCAGTCAGTTTATTCAATAACCGTCCTTCACTATCTGCATATCCGAGAGTCGTATAAGCCGGTAATTGATAATAGCGCCCTATATTTGCATTCAGCGACCATTGGTCGTTCAGTGCATACGACATAGACAAACGGGGAGACAATTGACGCAACAAATTACCGGTCTTGCCTGTATAATCACAACCATCGGCTCTTACCCCCAAAGAGAGTAAAAGCCGATCGCTCACCAATGTCTTGGACAACTGCCCGAACAAAGCCCACTTCCATATATTCAACTCTCGCCTATAGTCCTGTACCGTTGCTTCCCCTCCAACAAACATCTTCCGTTGAGTCGAATTATCATACTGTGCATACTCCACTCCGACACCGACATTCAACTTCCAATTATTATTCATCAACCTTCGATGTTCAAAACGCAACTTATTCTCTACCTCACCGGAGTGATAATCCACAATCTTGTCTAATGAGTGGTTGTTACCGGGATATTTCTCTATTTTATTATGCAATTCGCTTCGACTCACCACCCACAAATGATGCCATCCTTCTCCGTAATGCTTATATGTTGCCCCTATCGTGTAGCTCCACTGTTTACTCTCCGGCATCCAATTCAACAGATACTTTTGATGGTCATCAGGATTCTTCATATCCACATTCAAATGATTTACATCGTAAGCTCCGATGCCCAATATCTCCAACTCGTTCTTTTCATCCAGATGCGTCATCGTCTTAAACTGGAAATCATTATACACCGGCAGAAAGGGTAAACCGATTACATCAAACAACATCTTCAAATAACTTCGTCGGGCAGAAACTAGAAATGTCGTTTTTGGTGCTAATGGTCCATCCAACGACAAGCCATAATCTGTAGCCCCGAAAGTTGCTCTAATCTTCAATCCATCCGGATTACCTTCCACCTGTCTAAAATCCAACATAGAGCTCAATAAATTACCACAAGATGCAGGGAATGCTCCTGAATAAAAATTCACCTCCTTGACAAAATCTATATTCACAATACTCACCACACCACCGGAAGCACCTTGTGTAGCAAAGTGATTCAAATTCGGTAATTCCACATCATCCAAATAGAATCGATTTTCTGCAGGTCCACCGCCTCTTACCACAAAATCATTACGAAAAGCAGGTGAAGACAATACCCCTGGCATAGATTGTACCACCTTAGAAATATCCCGGTTTCCGCCTGGATTTTTCTCAATCTCTGCTATTCCTATCTTAAACAAAGACACCGGACTTTCTGTCGTTTTACGGAAAGGATTAGCTTGCACCACAACTTGACTCAATTCTGTTGCGACAGGTTCCATTCCTATATTTTCCGTTCTTTCAGCAGCTGTACTGACCATAAATTCTCCAGAAACTTTTGTACGATATCCCAAACTACTCACTTCCAAACGTATAAAACCTGGTTTTATTCCCTCTATTCGGAAAAGACCTTCTTCATTTGCCGCCACTCCTATTGTTGTACCAAATACCACGACATTGGCAAAAGGTATTCCTTTATTTGTTCCAATATCATAAATTCGCCCTTTTACAACACCTTTCTCCTCTGCGACAGCCTCTATCACTCCTCCCCACACCATTGCAAGCAGCAAAAAACAAATCACTTTTACCATACATTCCTTTTTTTATTCCATGCAAATATACATAAAACCATATGGTTAGCATAAATTACAAAAAAAATATCTTTTCCATTTGGTATTTCATCAAAAATATCTACTTTTGCACCCGAGTTCATTGCTCAGGTGGCGGAATTGGTAGACGCGCTGGACTCAAAATCCAGTGTCCTCAACA
>CAKVCR010000287.1 GCA_934725835.1 uncultured Odoribacter sp. | reverse complement strand
ATATTGGACGACGTAAAAAAGTACTTGGTGAGTCCTCAATTCTTATATTAACAAATTGTCCTGCCTGGATTATTGGCAATTCTGGAGAATGTAATACAAGAAGAAAGGTGTCGTCATTTAAGCGCCTGTTTTCTTTTACAATGAAATCGATTATCTTTTTCATATATAGTTATTGAAATTAATATTTAGCTAATTTTTCTTTTAGATAGTGACCGGTATATGATTCTTTACAATTTATCAATTCTTCAGGAGTTCCCCTAAATACTATCGTGCCTCCTTGATCTCCTCCACCTGGACCTAAATCAATCACATAATCAGCACATTTTACAACATCTAAATTGTGTTCAATAATAAGTACTGAGTGTCCTCTATCAATCAATGCATTAATAGAATTCATCAGTTTGTATATATCATGGAAATGCAAACCGGTGGTCGGCTCGTCAAACACGAAGAGGGTAGGTTCTGCATTTTCACGACTTAAGTGATAAGCAAGTTTTACTCTTTGACTTTCTCCTCCGCTTAGAGTGCTTGATGATTGCCCCAATTTAATATATCCTAATCCGACATCAGCCAATTTTTGTAATTTGCTTACAATATCCCGCTCATAACAATTACGACTTTTTGAGAAAAATTCCAAGGCCTGATTGACAGTCATTTCTAGAATATCGTAAATGTTTTTATCATTATAAACAATCTCTAATATCTCTTTTTTAAAACGCATTCCTTTACAATGCTCACATTCAAGATATACGTCTGCCATAAATTGCATTTCCACTTTGATTATGCCTTCCCCCTGGCATTCTTCACATCGTCCGCCGGGTACGTTGAAGGAAAAGTGTGCAGGCTTGAAACCTTGTATTTTAGCTGCTTGAGTTTCAGAGAATAATTTTCTAATGTCATCCCATGCTTTTAAATAAGTGACAGGATTAGAACGACTAGATTTTCCTATTGGATTTTGATCTATAAATTCAACTCCATTGATTTGCTTTAAGTCTCCTGTTATTTTGTCGAAGCTACCGATGTATGCAGGGACATCCCCAAAATGTCTTTGTAGTGCAGGTACTAGTATAGACTTGATCAGTGTACTTTTACCTGAACCACTTACTCCTGTAATAACAGTCATTACCTGTAATGGAATATCGACGTTTATATTTTTCAAATTATTTTCTGTGGCGCCAGAAAGAATTATTTTATACTTCCATGGACGGCGTTTATTTGGAATTTCTATTTTTTTCCGATGATAAATGTAATCTGCTGTCAAAGTATTAGATTTACGTAATTCCTGCATATCGCCTTGAAAAATAACTTCACCTCCCAAGCGTCCGGCTAAAGGACCAATATCAATTATTTCATCTGCTGCATTGATTATGTCTTCGTCATGTTCGACAACGAGAACTGTATTTCCTAAATCTCGTAGTTTCTTTAATACTTTGATTAACTGTCCTGTGTCTTTCGAATGTAAACCAATACTCGGTTCATCCAATATATAGAGAGAACCAACGAGGGCAGAACCTAAAGATGTTGCCAAATTTATACGTTGAGATTCTCCTCCTGATAGAGTAGAGGATAAGCGATTTAAAGTCAAGTATCCTAAACCTACATCTAATAAAAACTCCAAACGATTCAGAATATCGGGCATTATTCTTTCTGATATTTTCTGCTGAATCGGCGAAAGCTTTAAGTGATCAAAAAAATATTTTACAGCATAGATAGGCATGTTTACCAATTCAGATATAGACTTCCCTCCAATTTTTACATAAGATGCTTCAGATTTTAAACGCGAACCATGACACATTGGACAGATTGTTTTACCTGTATATCTAGCAATCATAACACGATTCTGAATCTTGTATTTTTTTGATTCTAAGTAAGCAAAAAAGTCGTTAATACCAGAAAAGAATGAGCAACCATTCCATAAAATCTCTTTCTCAGAATCACTTAACTCATAGTAGGGGGTATGTACCGGGAAATTGATTTTATGTGCATTACGAAGTATTTCTTTTTTCCATTCACTCATTTTTTCTCCTCGCCAACACATTATAGCATCCTCATAGACAGACAAGGATTTATTAGGTATTACTAAATTTTCATCAATACCTAAGACTTTGCCATATCCTTCACACTTAGGACATGCTCCTATTGGTGAATTAAAACTGAACATGTTTATGGACGGCTCTAGGAATTGCATTCCATCTATCTCAAAACGGTTTGAAAACGAACTAATTTGTCCCTCAATTTCTACAAAACATTTACCTTCTCCTTCATAAAAAGCCGTTTCTATAGACTCTACTATTCGTGAAATGGTATCTTTTTCTGTATCAATACGAATTCTATTTATGACTAAATAGACGGAGTCTTCTTCTGATAATGTATTCCCTAAATTTAAAATATCATCTATCCGTTGATAAGTATCATTGATTTTTACTCTAACAAAACCCTGTTCCATAAATAGTTTTAAGGTTGTTAGCTGATGTATTTTATCCGGGATTGTCAGAATTATAGCAGTTTTTCCTATATAATTTAGAATAAATTCAGTTATATCATCAATATTATCTCTTTTTACTTCTCGACCAGAAATAGGAGAAATGGTTTGCCCAATACGTGCATATAATAATTTGAGGTAATCATAAATTTCAGTAGAGGTACCCACTGTTGAACGAGGATTAGAACTGTTAACCTTTTGTTCAATGGCAATAGCAGGAGGAATACCTTTAATGTAATCACATTCCGGTTTATTTAAGCGACCTAAGAATTGACGAGCATATGCAGACAAACTTTCTACATAACGACGTTGTCCTTCAGCATATAACGTATCGAAAGCTAAAGATGACTTGCCACTTCCAGAGACACCTGTTACTACAATCAATTGGTTCAATCTAATCTTTAAATCAATATTTTTAAGATTGTGAACTCGAATCCCCTTTAAATCAATATATTGATTGCTCATATAATTTGTTCCTTTACAAAGAACAAAGATAAGAAAAATGTTAGAGCTCAAAAATAAAAGCACCCAATTATGGGTGCTTTTAATGTTTGGAATATGTTTGGAAATACGTTTATAGTCCGTTAATGACTTAATTTAATTATTCAGAAACTACATCAAACTGAACATCAACTTTCACTTCACGATGAAGTTTGATAACAGCAGTATAAGTTCCTACTTCTTTGATTTCTTTTAGCATGATTTTCTTTCTATCAATATCGAATCCTTGTGCACCAAGTGCTTCAGAAATCATAATATTGTTTACAGAACCAAAAATCTTACCAGTACTGCTAGTTTTAGCACCAACAACCAATTTAATCTCAGCCAATTTAGCTGCTAATTCTTCAGCTTCAGCTTTCAATTTAGCCTCTTTGTGAGCGCGTTGTTTAACATTTTCCGCAACAATTTTCTTTGCAGCTTCTGTTGCTAAAATTGCATATCCCTGAGGAATTAGGTAGTTACGACCATACCCAGGCTTTACATTGATGATATCATCCTTATGTCCCAGATTTGCTATATCTGTCAATAATATAATCTGCATTTCGTGTCCTCCTTTTAATTATTTCATCAAATCAGTAACGTAGGGCAACAAAGCAAGGTGTCTTGCTCTTTTTACAGCAGTTGCAACTTTTCTCTGATATTTCACAGAAGTTCCAGTAATTCTT
>CAKVCR010000286.1 GCA_934725835.1 uncultured Odoribacter sp. | reverse complement strand
GTCTGTACAAGACGCAAACTCCTGTAGCTTACGACTTAGTTCTTCCTTCATTTCAACGGCAATCTGATTTGATCTTTTTGCAATGATGGCAACCGCCTCATAAATATTATTATCCGCTTTAGCAGCCAATACTGCCGGATTGCGGGTAATGGTGTTATTCGGCGCTTTTACTTTTTTGAAATCTACCATAACTGATGTATAATTAATAATCTTACCTTATTCTTCGAAATTGTAATTCTCCAGATATTTATGAATCTCCTCGTATTTTTTCTTTAAATCATCGGCATATTTGCTATTAGGATATTCATCTACGAAATAATAGTACTCCTCTTGAGCATTATTATAACGTTCCAATTTTTTATCTTCAACACTATTAACTGCCATTTCATACTTAGAAACAAACAGCATATACATAATTTCCTCCCGATATTTTGAAGTCGGATAATCTTTCAAGCAATTCTGCAAACTTATAGTTGCCGCTTTATAGTATTCGCGCAAATAATAATTCCGTGCATTCAAATATGCCTTATAAGAGAGTTTATCGCGCATTTCATCCATATAGCCATTAATTTTCTCTTTACGCATACTGTTAGGATAGCGATTGAGATACAATTGAAATTCATTTAGTGCTTTATCCGTAACTGTTTGATCAAGTCTCGGCTTTGGAGAAGCCTTATAGTGACAGAACCCTACCATGTAGAGACACTCTTCAGAAAAAGAACTTTCGGGATAAGTCTGAATAAATTGCTTAAACGAGTTAGCAGCTAATTCGTAATCCTTCATATTATAGCTACAAAAAGCACGATAATAAGCTATATTCTGCGCCTTACTTGTTCCACTAAATACAGTACGAATACCATCCAGCAGGCTTAAAGAGCGCTGATAGTCGCCTTTATTATAATATTCAATAGCTTTTTTATAAATCAACTGATAGTCATTACTCTTCAGTAGTTTCTGATATTCACCACACGAAGCCAATAATACGGCCACCAATAAAAAAACCAATATTCTCTTCATACGATCTTCAATTATCACTTCTCTTGCATCTTGCAAAGATAGAGGAAAAAGTATTAACTAAAAAACAAAAGATAAAAACTTTTTCATCATGCACTTCACTTTCTCTATTTCGATGCGTACTTATACCCAATCTTCAAACTTTTCCCCCTAACCTTTAGCTTTTTACTTAGGCAATTATTACTTTTGTGCGACTAAAATCAGAATACATAAATTTTCAAAATACTATAGACGTGGACATTTTTGAAAGAGTAAAAAAACAGAGAGGAAATATCGGTCAGTATGCCAAAGAGGCACACGGCTATTTCGCATTCCCGAAATTGGAAGGAGAAATCGGACCCCGTATGATGTTCCGTGGGAAAGAAGTTTTAAACTGGAGTTTAAATAACTACATCGGCCTTGCCAATGACCCAGAAGTTCGTAAAGCAGATGCAGAAGCAGCTGCCAAATGGGGACTTGCATATCCAATGGGCGCCAGAATGATGAGTGGTCAAACTTCTCGTCATGAATATTTGGAATCTCAACTCGCAGAATTTGTAGGTAAACCAGACGCATTCCTCGTCAACTTCGGTTACCAAGGAATGATTTCTATCATAGATTCATTGACTTCACGTTTTGATTGTATTGTATACGATGCAGAATCACACGCTTGTATTATGGACGGCTTACGTCTATCACCAGCAAAACGATATGTATATGTACACAACGATATGGCAAGCCTTCGCAAGCAACTGGAGCATGCCACAAAATACGTAGAAGGAACAGGTGGCGGTATTCTGGTTATCACAGAAGGAGTATTTGGCATGGCCGGAGATTTAGGCAAGTTAGATGAAATTACAGCCATGAAATCTGAATTCAGTTTCCGTCTGCTTGTTGATGATGCACATGGTTTCGGAACCATGGGACCGACAGGAGCTGGTACAGGAGAACATTTTGGAGTTCAAGACAAAATAGACCTTTATTTCGGTACTTTCGCTAAAGCAATGGCAGGATTCGGAGCTTTCGTTGCAACTGATGAAGAAGTTTGCATGTCTTTGCGCTATACCATGCGTTCACAAATGTTCGCAAAATCATTGACTATGCCAATGGTAGAAGGAGCCATCAAACGTTTGGAAATGCTGAAGACACAACCCGAGAGACGTGAGAAACTTTGGAAAATCGCTCATGCCTTACAAAGTGGCTTAAAGGCAGACGGCATGAACATCGGCATTACAAATTCAATGGTCACACCGGTATATTTGTCAGGAAGTGTAGCAGAAGGTATGCAAGTTGTATTTGACTTACGAGAAAACTACAATCTATTCTGCTCTATTGTTGTATATCCAGTTATCCCGAAAGGACAGTTGTTACTCCGCTTGATTCCAACGGCAGAACATACGATGGAAGATGTAGAATACACTATCAAGGCGTTCAAAAATGTAGCTGAAAAGTTAGCCAACGGAGAATATAACAAAGAGTTATTGGTTGATGCAAGCAAGTTGTAAAACAACATTATAGTATATCAAAAAGCCCCTTAAACGAATTGAGGGGCTTTTGTTATATACTCCCCCTTAAGACTTTCATATCAATACCACCAACTTTTAAAGCACAAAAAAAGCGAAGCCTTAGTATCAGACTCCGCTCTATATAAATATATTCAAATTTTTATATTACTAACATCGCATCTCCATACGGACCAAATTGGTATTTTTCTTTCACTGCAACATCATAGGCATTCATTACATGCTCATATCCTCCGAAAGCTGCCACCATCATCAATAAAGTTGAATAGGGCAGATGAAAATTTGAAATAAATGCATCCGGCACACTAAAATCATAAGGAGGGAAAATGAATTTATTCGTCCAGCCTTCATATTCAGCCAAACGTCCCTTAGTCGTCACACAACTTTCTAAGGTACGCATAGCTGTTGTTCCTACTGCACAAATCTTATGACGCTCATCCTTTGCTTCATTTACAATTTTCACAGTTTCCGGGGTAACAAATATCTGCTCGGAATCCATCTTATGTTTTGTCAAATCCTCAACATCCACCTCACGAAAATTACCCAAACCGACATGCAATGTAATATAGGCGAAATCAATACCTTTTATCTCCATACGTTTCATCAATTCTCGACTAAAATGCAAACCTGCAGTAGGCGCAGCAACAGCACCTTCATGGTGCGCAAAAATAGTCTGATAACGTTCCTCATCTTCGGGTTCAACTTTTCGTGTTATACTGCGTGGCAGAGGTGTCTCTCCCAAACCATATAGCAATTTCTTAAATTCATCGTAGTCTCCATCATATAAAAAACGTAATGTACGACCACGAGAGGTTGTATTGTCAATCACTTCGGCTACTAAACTATCATCTTCGCCAAAGTACAACTTGTTTCCAATACGGATTTTACGAGCCGGATCTACCAACACATCCCAAATGCGCATATCTCGGTTCAATTCCCGAAGCAAAAACACCTCTATTTCCGCTCCAGTCTTCTCCTTATTTCCGTACAAACGAGCTGGAAATACTTTTGTATCATTGAATACAAAAACATCTTTTTCATCAAAATAGTCAATGACCTCTTTAAATACTTTGTGCTCAATTTCGCCAGTTTCCTTATTCAACACCAACAACCGACACTCATCACGATTTGCAGACGGATACTGTGC
>CAKVCR010000285.1 GCA_934725835.1 uncultured Odoribacter sp. | reverse complement strand
GCAAAAGCCTCTTGTGATAGTCCCAGTTCATTACGATATTTTCGCAGGTTGTTTCCGAACACTTTTACTATATCCATGTTTACATTCCTCCGATTATATAGTATAATATGGGTGAACACAAAAAGTCTACACACAATGAGTATCGAAAAGAGCAAGGCTACTAAAAGGAAAGAGGGTCTTTGTATGAGAATAACAAATCTTAAAATCATCAATTTCAGAGGAATTAAAAATGCTTCCATTGTATTCCCTCGGGACGAACGTGTTGTATGCTTAATTGGCGCTGGTGATAGTACAAAGTCAACCATTCTGCAAGCAATAGAATGGATTCTTTGGCCTTCGTGGAATTTATCGGCTTCAGATAGCGATTTTTATGAATGCGATACATCATCACCAATTGTCTTAAGGGGTACATTTTCGGAATTGCCGGAAAGGCTCCTTACTGAAGATAAATACGGATTATATTTGCGCAATCCCGATGTACCGTTGGAAGCGGGAAGGGATGATGAACCAAGCGATAATTTACCCGTATGTTTAACAGTTCAACTAACAATTGACAATTCTCTCGAACCCAAATGGGAGGTTGTGTGCAACAGGAATGAGCCTAAGATTATTTCCCTTGCTGATAGAAAGAGCATTATAGCGAATAAAATCGGCAACAACTGTAGCAAGGATATGCTGTGGGGGAAATATTCGGTTCTACAAAAGTATGCAGATTCCAAAGGAATCATACACGATGTCCAAACATCTGCATTGCGTGATATTGCACAAAACGCAGATCTTCATGCCTTGGATGGCATCACAGAAATGGTAAAGAATATCGGGAAAGAATATGGTGTAGGCTTTAAAGGAGAAGTATCAAATCATATGCAAATACAGGGCATATCGTTTTCCACTTCTGTAGGGCTTTTTGACGGGAAAGCGCCTTTGTCCCAAAGGGGGCTTGGAAGCCAACGCCTTCTCTCAATGGGCTTAAATATTAATGCATATTCCAATAATTCAATCATCTTGGTGGATGAAATAGAAAATGGATTAGAGCCTTATCGTTTACGTAGTATAATTAATGAGTTTCGATTAAAGCACACGGCTACTGGTCAAGTTATAATGACTACGCATTCCCCTATTGCTGTGGCAGAATGTACAATCAGCGAAATACTAATTGTGCATTCTGTAAACGGAACAACCCAATGCATTCCATTGAAAAGCGGAGATGCACAAACAGACGATGCTATGCAAGCCCAAATCCGAAAAAACGCCGAAGCTTTTTTATGCAAACGAGTTATTGTCTGTGAAGGCAAAACTGAGCAAGGTTTTATAAGAGCTCTTGATTCGTATCTATCAAAAGAAAAAGGAATTCGCATTGCGTTTGCTGGCATTGGAACTGCTGATGGCGGCGGCAGTACTGCATTAAAATGTACAAAACAGTTTTTTTCTTGTGGATATGAAGTCTGCCTTTTTATGGATTCGGACAAAGCGGATGAAAAAGTTCAGAAAGAAGAACTGAGTAACAGAGGTATTTCAGTTTTTGACTGGGAAGAACCCAATGCCATTGAAGAGCAGGTATACAACGATATTCCACTCCGCTTAGCAACAAAACTAATATCAATTGCGATCGACGAATACGGACTGGAATCAGTAAAAAACCGTTTGTCGGAGATTCCTTATGATGAAACCGATGGATACATCGAACTAAAAGATATGACGTGTTCAACCAAACGATCTATCGGCACAATTGCCAAGGCGAAAAAAGTTGAGTGGTATAAGCGAATTGACCTTGGTGAAAGTCTAGGTAACGTTGTTTTTTCTGAACTTGATTCAATTGATGTTAATTCAAAGTTGCGCAGGGTCATTGAGGGAATTATAAATTGGGTGATTTGTGATGACAAATGATGAATTGTTGAGAGTTAATGCTTTACAAAATGCTGCGATTATTGCTCCGGCTGGTCACGGAAAGACTGAAATGATTGCAGACCTTGTTGAGCATTCACATAAACGGCAATTATTGCTTACCCATACAAACGCGGGAGTTGACGCAATCACAAATAGACTTAGAAAAAGAAACATTTCAAGGGATAAATATACCGTTACAACTATCGCTGCCTTTTGTATCAAGTGGTGCTTATCATATAGCAATTCATCACATATAAATAAATTACTGTCGCCATTAGCAAAAAGCCAGGTTAAAGCATATTACGAGCAAATGTATACCGGAGCCAAAAGTGTTTTTGAGCATCAGTGGGCAGGAGAAGTTTTGCGTGCAAGCTATGGCAGAGTGATAGTTGATGAATATCAAGATTGCATTCAAGAACAACACGAAATAATTGTGCAAATCAATAACTTCTTACCGGTAGTTGTATTAGGCGATCCGATGCAGGGAATATTTTCTTTTGCGGGCAACTTAGTGGATTGGAGCACTTTACCTTTTGCTCGTGTAGATGTTCAAACACAACCATGGAGATGGGCAAAAACAAATCCCAAATTGGGAGAATATTTTAGTTCAATTCGATCTTCACTATATCCAATATTGGAAGGAAAGCCTTGTGATATAGAAATCGAATCGTGCAATGGTTCTATTGAGGTGGTTGCTCCCGATAGTTTCAATGGATATTCTTTGGCGAAAGAATGCAAACAATATAAAAACATAGTTTACATTACGAAGTGGCCGAAGCAGCAATTGAACTTATGTAATAAAATGCCCGGCGTTTTTCAATATGATGAAACACAAGAGTGCAATGAATTGTTTGAGTTTGCTCAGGTATTTGATGGCAAACTGGGGGCAGATTTGTATTGCGCAATTTTAGACTTTGTCAAATCATGCGCCACTGGTGTAACAAAAGAACTAAATTCATATATTAATAGGCTGAAAAGCGACAGCTTCGACTTTTCAAGAATCACAAATCATTCCGAATTTGGAAATTTAATTCTTGATACAAAGGATGATCCAAAGCTTTTAAGGATTCTAAAAATACTTACTTGGTTTGAAGATAATACTTCATTGTTCAAGTTGTATAGGGCAGAATTGTTCTATGAGATGATACGGAGCGTAAGATATGCTAATAATAACAATATTTCTATATTTGATGCTTCTAATAAATTACGCAAAGATGTTTCACTACAAAAGAGGTACTCAAACTTCAAATATTTATCATCTCGGACCTTGCTTTCGAAAGGATTAGAATTTGACTGCGTCATAATTGACATGACCACTCCACTTTCAGCGAAAGATTTCTATGTTGCTATGACTCGAGCTATGAAGAAAATATATATTATTTCTAAATCCAGCAAATTTACTTTTGACAATTAACCAGTTTCGCCCTTATACAAAGGCCTTGTGTTATACAGTACTATTGGCAACACTATGGCAACAAAAAATCGGATAGACAATATGCATCTGATAACTCAAATAATGTAGATAGTCCCTGCTAAATCACCCAATCAAACTTGTTTAAGATGATTTTGCAGAGGGCGAATTTGAATAACAAGCTTTGGCAGAGTCTGAGTTCAGGACTCTGCCTTTATTTTCTGCTGATATCGACTACTTTTTACGGCAGTTTTTATCTGTGCACGATACCATCGCTTGATAAGGGCAGACACGCCTGACAGCGCGCATTTTCGGCGCTTTTTACCCTTTTCGCCTTGGCGGGCGATAATGTACAATAACTTGCGCAAATTGAAAAGATCATAAAAGGAGACATAGCTTGCAGGCTCTGGTAGAATGAAGT
>CAKVCR010000284.1 GCA_934725835.1 uncultured Odoribacter sp. | reverse complement strand
CAAATAGTGTTCGGCGAAAGTGTTGAGCCGTTTCGTTTTACCGGGGAGAGGTATGCATGGGAAGGCTATCGCGTTTTCATACGAGAATCGCTTAACGTCTGCCGGGGCGCGATTTTACATCGGTATAATACATTTTGGTTAAATTTGCAAATGCTTTGATAAAAAACAGCCGCACCCGAAAGTGCGGCCGGAAAACTGTTGTTTTCTCCATGTCGTTGAATGGATATCATCTTTAACTCGATACGCAGCGTTCAGCCAACCACGGAAAAAATGCCGGGGTCGGTTTCGGAATCAACAATAAGTGACTTCAAGAATTTGCGGGAACAAGCAACTGTCTCCGGTGGAAATGACGGAAAAACCTGCATTTTTCTTTTTCGCCTTCAGGATAAAACCTTCGCCCCGTTGAAGCATTCCGTGCCGGTCTGTCAGTATGGGCATCAAATCCAGATCCATGTAGCAATCGGCGCTTTGCGGTTCGCCTATGGCAGACATTTCGGAAATTCTGTTCTCCCACGTAGAACCGAAGCTGCAAAACCGTGCCGCGACCCCGGATGCCGTTAATTCGACCGCGGCGGCGTTGAGCTTCGGAAGATGAAGAACGGCGCGCAGGATCTTTTTGTCGTTCAGTTCCGGGATTTTTGTAAAATCGGGTCTGGAATATAACCATTGTTCTCCGAATTCTTTTGTGCTTCCGATAAAAGCGATGCCGCCGAAGGCATTGTTGCTTTTTGCATGGTTGCTTTCCACCGTTGTGTCCTGGAACAGCTTCGGTTCATATAGGTTTGCTTCCATGACGACCGAATGGCCGGACCGGGAGCAGGGGATTACCGATATGGTGAATTTCCGGTCTGAAATCTTTTGATAGGAAATTTCGGCGGGGGAAATGACATTTCCGGCAGCGTCAAGTGTGCCGATACAGGAAAAAGCCGCAAAGGGGCGGAAATGTTCGCTCATCAATGCAAAGCATTTATCGTTTGCCCGTATTTCCAAAAAAGGTTTACTGATTTCAACGGAAAACGTGCAGCCGTTTCCTTCGCTACACAAGCAAAGAACAGCAACCCCGTTGGTCGTGGGGCGCAGACGTTTGTTTGCACAGACAATCTCTGTTTCCGATACAAAAGAGGCGGGTTCCGAAAGAGAAATTTCACAAGATCCCTCCGTATTTCTCATCTGAATGCTGTTTCCGATGGTGATGTGCGCGTTGCTTCCCGTCATGGATATGACCCCGTCGCGGACATGAAATTTCATATCAACGGCTTTTCCCGTTTGGTCGTTGTAAATCGGAGATGAAAAGTAATATGCGGTTTTGCTTTGATCCGATTCGGTTGTAACCAGACGGTAACGATTGCTGTTTTTTCGGTCAATGATCAGGGCCTTTCCTTTCCTCAGCGCAGAGATTTCGTGAAGTATAGCGGTCATTCTTTTTCCTCCTTTCAAAAAATCTGTTTGACTTGCTCGGTACTTTCGGTCTTGGCCCGCTGTTTTCTTTATAAGAGATAAAGCGCGCAGAACAGGGAAGGCTGTCAAGGATGGCCGCCTGCAGGGATCGGGCCTCTTTTTCATGTTTTGGCAGATATTCGATTTCCAGTTCATAGTCGGTGTAACCGAGATATTCATTTTTGTCGAGAACCGCTTCGCAATGGGCCTCTTTTGCGATAACACAGCGCTTGGTCAGGAGTTCTCCCTGAAGTTTCAGACCCATATCGGTAAATGCATTGTTTTCAAGGCCGTCGCAGCTCTCCAGGTCGGTTTCCGTACTCTGATCGGCACCCGACGCGTGTTTTTTCATCGTTGCCTGATATTTTCCGTCCTTCAAACGGACCCGGCAGGTTATATTCTGCCTGTCCATTGAAAAATCATCGGTGTCAAAGTAGTAATTGATCTGCGTGATAATGGGCTTTTGAATCAAAGGTCGCTCATAGCTTAAGTGCTCCATCAGATAGGCATACGCCTCTTCGGTGAGCAGCAGTTTCTTTTCAAGTTCAGTCATAGCATTTTTCTCCTGATTACTTTTCCGGAGCCGTTTTTGGGAAGTTCGTCCGAAAGTTCAATAACAGACGGCACCTGAAAAGCGGGAAGCGTTTGTATACAAAGCTGCCTGACTTCGTCCGTCGATGAAAAGCTCCCGACGATCTTCATGCCGATCTGCATACCGAACGAATCGCGGAATCCGTAAACGAGCACTTCCTTGACGCGAGGGTTCTGCCGGATAACGCCTTCGATTTCGGCGGGGTAAATATTCATACCGGACCGGATAATCAGATCATCGGTTCTTCCCTTGATTTTCAGAAAACCGGCATCGTTCATAACGGCAATATCTCCCGTGCAGAGCCAGCCGTCTTTGAGTACCTTTGCCGTCTTTTCAGGCTCCCGATAGTATCCGAGCATTACGTTATCGCCTTTCACATAGAGAATCCCTTCCTCATTGGTGCGACAGAGATTGCCTTGCTCGTTCAAGAGCTTGACCGATACCGACCTCAATGGGATTCCCACGCAATCCGGATAATCGCCAAAGCATGCGGGCGGCAAATAGCTGACACGCGGGCAGGCTTCGGTCAGACCGTAAACGTGATAGATACTGCAACCCGGGAAAGCGCGGCGGATCTGCAAACCGGTCTCTGCATGCATGCATTCTCCGCTGATACAAATATGGCGGAGCGTTTCGGTCGCGTGATTTCTTTTGAACCCGGCCATAACCGAGAGCAGGGTCGGCGTTCCGCAAAAGGCGGTTATTTTATGAGCCAGGACCAGGCCGAAGATCCCGGCGGGGTTGAACGGTTCGGAATAAAAGCGAATGTTCGCCCCTCGGACGAGGGCGGTCAGGAATTCTCCGGTCAGTACGGCGCAGTGATACAGAGGGCGCGCAATCAGAAGAGTGTCGCGCTTATCCAAAGTGAAGTATTCGGCAATGTCCGATACATTCGTCAGAATATTTTGCTCACGGAGCATGATGCCCTTCGGTTTCCCCGTTGTACCGGAGGTACACATGATCAGGGCCGGATGTTCATCGGGCGCGCGGTATCGGGGATCTTGAAGTTTATATACCGCAATCTCCCCGTTTGTATCCATGATGATTGTATCGGGGCCGATGGCGTCGAGAATCCTGTTGCAGTGCGCCTCGCCGTATCGCATGGAAAGCGGAAGGGCCGTTACCTCCGCGGCAAAGCAGGCAAGCAGAGCCATGGCCGTAGCCATTTCCGAAGCGCAGAGAATGGCACAGCATTCTGCGCGGCGCAACTTGTTTGCAAAGTTTCCGGCCCAGATTCTCATTTCCTCAAAGGTCATTGACGCTTCGTTTTCACAGACCTGTTGTCGGGGGTTTTTGCTCATATGTTCGTTAATAAAGTTCCACAGTTTCATTTCCTATTCTCTCCTTTTGATTTTCTGATCAGTTTTTCCAGGATTTCTTTTTCTTTTTCCTTGAGGCCGAGCAGTTTTTTCCGAATCAGCGGAAGAACCTGATTCCGTTTTTTCATCTGATGCGCGGCGTAAAGCATGCGGCAGTTGTCGGCCTCCTGCACAACCGGAAGATATGCTTCGCTCAAGTCGCGATCCGAAAAAAGCGAATCTTCGATCCGCCGGATCCTTTCGAGCATTCCCTTCTTGTGTTCCCAAATCATGCGGAAAACGCGCCGGTCTGTTTTTTCATAAGGAACAGAACCGTTGTATAGCCTGTCAACATACCCGGCAATCTAATCGTGGACGACAATTCCCGATACGGTTCCTTCGCCGGTTTT
>CAKVCR010000283.1 GCA_934725835.1 uncultured Odoribacter sp. | reverse complement strand
GGTGTGTTCTTTGTATTTCATTATACACAGGGAAAAAGACGGCGTCAATTCTGCCCGACATTTCTGTTGAAAAATCCGCCGCGATTCAATATAATAAATAGAATGATAGGATGGAACAAAATCCAAGAAGAAAAAGAAGTGAGGTCTCTGAAATGTATATTTTGATTCGTATTTTCAAATGTATCTTGGTCGCGATTATCTGGGCAGCGCTCCTGATGCCGGTCATGTTCCGCCGCGGCGGCGCGCTGAAATACATCCTGATGGTGGCGATTCTCACCATTCTCTGCTATGTTCTTTGCTTCATCACCGGCGGGTATGCCGCAATCATCAACCAGATGACGATGATTTCACTGATTGCGCTCGTTCTCTCATGGATTATCTCTTCCGCTGTTTTTGAGAAAGAGTCTAAAGTGAAATCGAAGGTGATTGCCTTTACCTGCGTGATTGCCGGTTTTGCCTATCTCGTTTCTACTTTTTTCGTATCCAATATTCAGTTTCTTTAATGGTCCGTCGCGCGGGTTTCCCGCGCGTTTTTATTTTCCGAATTTCCGGAAGCGCTGGTAACGCCGTTCCAGCAGGACCTCCCTTTTCATCCCGTTCAGCTTTCGAAACTCTGCATGTAAAAGGTCTTCCAGGCGGTAATATACCTGCTTGGCCGGACGCGTTCCGACGCGAAATCCCTCCGGCTCCGGACTGACATAATCCGCCGCGCCCAGCGCGAGCAGATCCTGCGCCGTCATCTTCAGGCACGCTGCCGCCTCTCTCATTTTCTTCGAATCCTTCCAAAGAATACTCGCGCACCCCTCCGGAGAAATGACGGAATAGACGGCATTCTCCATCATATAGACCGTATCCGCCACAGCAAGCGCAAGCGCGCCTCCGCTTCCGCCCTCGCCGATGAAAAGAGCGATTACCGGTGTCCGGAGCATCATCATTTCCATCAGGTTTTCCGCAATCGCGGCGCCCTGACCCCGCTCCTCCGCGCCGACACCGGGATAAGCGCCCGGTGTATCTACAATGCACAGCACCGGTCTTCCGAATTTTTCCGCCAGTTTCATCTGGCGCAGCGCTTTGCGATACCCTTCCGGATGCGGCGAACCGAAATTGCACGCCACCTTTTCTTTAACGCTCCGTCCTTTATCCACCGCAATCACCGTCACCGGCATATTCTTCAGTTTTCCGATCCCCGCGACAACGGCTTTGTCGTCCGCGAACCGGCGATCTCCGTGAAGTTCTGTAAAATCGCTGATCAAATGATCGATATAATCTCTGCCGAGCGGGCGGTCCTTTGCCCTTGCGGCTTCGACTCTCCCATAGGCTTCTTCCGGTTTCACCGTCATGAGAAACCCTCCTTTCTTTCCGTTAGATCAGCTCTCGCCCGCTGTGCAGCTCCAGCAGAATAGTCAGATACGCTTTCTGCTGCCCGCGCGGTACAATCGCGTCCAGAAACCCTTTTTCGAGCAGGAATTCCGCCCGCTGAAACCCATCCGGCAATTTTTGCAGGATGGTCTGCTCGATAACGCGCGGGCCGGCAAATCCAATGAGCGCACCGGGTTCCGCGAGAAGAATATCGCCCTCCGTCGCAAAGCTCGCCGTAACGCCTCCGGTTGTCGGATCCGTCAGCACGGCGATGTAAAGAAGGCCGGCCTGACTGTGCCGCTTCACGGCGCCGCTCACCTTGGCCATCTGCATCAGAGAGAGGATTCCCTCCTGCATCCTCGCACCTCCGCTGACCGTATAACCAACCACCGGAAGGCTGCGTTCTTCCGCATACTCGAACAAACGGGTAATCCGTTCTCCGACCGCCGTTCCCATACTTCCCATCATGAAATCCGGATTCATCACGAAAATACAAGTCTCAAATCCGCCAATCCTTGCCTCTCCGCAAAGAACTCCTTCGCTCTCTCCGGAAGAGGCCGCCGCCCGGGAAAGCTTCTCCTCATATCCCGGAAAATCGATGGGATTTTCCGAGCGAACCTCCGCAAAAAGCTCCCGAAAACTCCCCGGATCGGTCAGCATGGAAATTCTCTCCCGAACAGCCATCCGGAAATGATATCCGCAAAATCCGCAGACAAAGGCTGCCTTCTCCAGGTCTTCCTCCCGAAGCGGCCTTCCGCACTTTGGACATTTTAAGTACGATTCTCCCAAAAATGCCGCGGTATCTTCCGCCGTTTCGCCTTCCCAGATTTCCAGCGTGTTCTTCGGTTTGCGGAACAATCCCTTGAATTCCATTTTCTCACCCCCGATTTTTTCCCCGTATCATCTACGATTCCCCGGATATTGTCATGGCTTCCATGAAGCCGGTATCATAATCTCCCTTTTCGAAACGGGAATTCGATAAAATTTCAAGCTGCAGATCCCGATTGGTCGGAACCCCGGAAATTACCAGCTCGCAAAGCGCCGCCTTCATCTTGCGGATTGCCTCTTCGCGCGTTCCTGCGCGGACAATCAGTTTGCCGAGCATGGAGTCATAAAACGGCGGAACTGTATACCCCTGATACAAGCAGGTATCAAACCGCACATCCGGTCCACCGGGCGCGTGAAAGATATGCACCGTCCCGCTTTGCCCGTCCTGCGGAATCCGGCTCTCGATCCGGTTTTCCGCGTTAATCCGGCATTCGATTGCATATCCGGAAACCGGTACCGACGGTTCGGAAAAATCAAGAGAAGCCCCTGCCGCAATCCGAATCTGCCATTTCACAAGATCGATACCGCTCACCATCTCTGTCACCGTGTGCTCTACCTGCAGTCTTGTGTTCATTTCCATAAAATAAAAATTTTCTTCCCGGTCCACCAGAAATTCCACCGTTCCCGCGTTCTCATATCCGACAAACGCTGCCGCCTGAACGGCTGCCCGGGTCATCTTTTCGCGCATGGCGCCCGAAACAGAAGGGGCCGGACTTTCTTCCAGAAGCTTTTGATTGTTTCTCTGGATAGAGCACTCCCGTTCTCCGATGCAGACGGTATTTCCTTTTCGATCCCGAAGAATCTGAAGCTCAATATGCTTCGCCGGATTCAGATATTTTTCCAGATAAAGACTTCCGTCTCCGAACGCAGCCTCCGCTTCGATTGTGGCCGTCCCGAATGCCTGTTCCAGCTCATTTTCCGACCGGACCAAACGAATTCCGCGTCCGCCGCCACCGGAACGGGCCTTCAGAAGGACCGGATACCCGATTCTTGCGGCTTCCCGCTTCGCGTCCTCCGAATCCCGCAGCACATCGCTTCCCGGAATCACCGGAATTCCGGCCTTTTGCATCGTTCTGCGGGCCTCATCCTTATCGCCCATTTTCGCGATTACTTCCGGCGAAGGTCCGATAAACGCAATTCCATTGCGGCGGCAAAGCTCCGCAAATTCCGCATTTTCCGATAAAAATCCATACCCCGGATGAATGGCCTGTGCACCCGACACCTGTGCCGCCGTCAAAACGGTATTCCCGTTCAAATAACTGTCTCTGGCCTGCGGCGGTCCGATACAGATTGATTCATCCGCCAGACTGACATGAAGGGACTCCCGGTCCGCTTCCGAGCAGACTGCTACCGTCGAAATCCCCATCTCCTTACAGGCGCGGATGATTCGAACGGCAATCTCACCGCGGTTGGCAATCAATATTTTTGAAAACATCGCTTTCTCCTATTTCCGGATCAGCGCAAAAGAAAATTTCGCACTGATACATCGTTTTCCTTCTACGGTTCCTGTCCCTTCCGCAAAATAAAACGGCTCCAGAACACGGTTGATTTTACAC
>CAKVCR010000282.1 GCA_934725835.1 uncultured Odoribacter sp. | reverse complement strand
CTATTTGCCAATAATACCTGTCACCTATTTCATAAATAGGCAACAACCCTCCGTAATATTTAGAAGCTTGACTCTGACTCAAAAAATCTGATATTCGAGGAAGCTCCTCCCCAAAACAATTCAATTTTCCACACCCGCACAGGAACAAAACTATTCCCAAAACAGTCTTAACACTCATATCAAAATCAATTTGTCGGATGGAAAGAATAGCCTATATCAACGATTCCTTCAAAACCCTTATACTCATAAACTTTTTGATTCCCGTCCTCTTTTAACACTTCACCGCTCGGTTTCAATCTCATTTCAACAAGAGAAGCCGTCTTGTCCGCATGTTCTACTGCCAAACCCAGCCAATATGGCTGATCTTCTATAGTCAGTGACATTGACCCCCAATCCAAACTCATTTCTGCAATACGTTCATGCCGGAACTTCATCTTTGTAATTCTACTGGACGGATTAGGATATTCATAAATCTTTGTTTCCAAAGGTACAAAACTATTCAAATCCACTCTATAAACTTTATTGTCGGAAGCATAAAAAAAGATATTGTTAAAATAACAAGAAGATGCAAATTGCCAGGAATCCTCGTCTCCTGCCGATGGCATAAAAGTATAATAACCGGAACAACGGGCTCTATCGCCATTAGATAGTCCATCATTACTGAATTCATATATATGCCATTGAGCCGAACCCTGTTTACGCCCCACAGCCATGCCTTTCATCGATGCTCCCAATCCCCCAAAAGAGTGAACACCCATAAACAAAACATCTTGCAAACCGGTCTCATCAGGATTAAACACATTGGGATATTCGGGCACCTCTGCAATTCGTTTCAAGCGAGCTCTGTTGGAAGAACCGTTCACATTATAATACTGCAACTCACCGTTCCTCACTGTTTCACCATATAGTGTAGGAGGATTCTCCCAACGGTCATACCACAAGAAACGATTTTGCATACGGTCATAGGCTATCACTTGATGGTCTACCGTTAACAAAGCATTTGTCAAATAATAATCTGTTCCTAAATCTGTTGCCAACTTTATCGGATAAAATATTGAATATTCTGACCAGGTGGCATACCACATCTTTCCGTTATCTATAATCAACTCGCCTTGATCTGCCTTCACAAATTCCGGTTTTGCACTTCCTTCCAATCCCAACAGCATCTCTTTATAATCGTAAATTGTTTCAAGTGTCCGTGAATCCATCATACGTCCTCCTTCATTTGTCAACACATAAATCACGGTCTTTGTCTCTAATTTCCCGGGACTCAAAGCCGGATTTACCTCCAAGGCTTTCGGTTCCCCGGGAATCTCTTCTCCTACCCCCAGCAAATGCTGATAAATATCCTTATAGACAGTAGCTCCTATTCCTGAGCCATCAACTGCACCCAAAACAGACTTTCCTACTTGATTCTGCAAAACAAACCAGGCATTTTCAAGAGGATTTTCTATTTTCAGAGTCACTTCTTTGTAGGTCGTTATCCCTAAAACCGTATCTGTTACGGCAAAACGGAAACTCATATTCTCTGTAGTACGACTATTTATCCTGACTGTATAATCCTTTTCTCTTCCGCACTCCTTCCACACTGAAGACCCGCTCACCTCTTTTTTCCTCCACAAATATGTCAGATTGCCATTATCCTCACGGGCACTCTGCTTCACTTCTGGACGTAAAACCACCTTGACAGAATCCTTGTTTGCCACCACAACCTCTACCACTTCCGGCAAAACGACAGTCAGTTCATTAATCTCCTTATAATTATAATTACCCAGGTCATCGTAGCAAGCTCCCAACAACAACCCCATTATTATTGGTATATATTTAAAAATATTACAATTTTTCACCATAACCAATTTTCTATATTATATTAATAATCAAGGGAATATTATTTCATTACCCTCTTCATCCAAAATGGCAGGATTTGTTAGTCGGTATTCTTTATACGCTTCTCTGACTAATGCCCTATTATTTGATGTATTCCCGATAGAACCATAAGTTCCTTTAAAGAAATCAAGCATAAAACAATACTTACCATCACTGTAAGCTCCAAAATAATTGTTCCATCCTACCGGCTTCAAACGGAATTCCCCCACAATTTCCAATTGTTGCCCTTCACATTTCCCCTCGTCAAAATCATGTAAGGGATTCTCCGAATCGATACCTAAAGTCACAACAAAACGACTATCCGTTCTTTCAGGACGTTTCACTTTAACAACAACATAGGTTTCGTAAGCACCGGCAGGCAACTCCACATATTCCGGGAATGTTATATCCGGAGCATTCTGTTCATTTATCAATTTAAAACAACATTTCAGTGCCTCGGCAGAAGCTTCGCCCATCAATTCCAGTTTCAGCGAATCGCTTTTTTGAGTAACTCCATTCAAATAATCTTCGTCAGTGAAATAGACATAATGTTGAACGGTAATATTTAACTTAGAGGTGTTCTCAAAATTAATGCGTGGGCGTTCACCATATTTTATTATTTCACTCGTGCTACATGCATACAGTAAACAGAGTGCCCCAAGTATGAAGATATTTCTTTTCATTTTCATAATTCATTAATTGCTATTACCAAAGACTAACTCACCATCCGGTATCTGTGGTACATAATTTTCTTTCTGCATACCTGCCGACAGAGGACAGTGGTAAAATTGCCTGTAAAAATGCCTTTTATAGAACCAAAACAGCTGACCTTCCCCATAAAACTCCTTTTGATACTCTTTCATCAATTCATTCACTCGCATTGTCTTGGTCATATCATACCCCGGACGGCTATCCAAACGGTCATACGCTTGTCCTCCTTGAATATCCAAATTCTCAGGGATAGCCCGGAAATGTCTTACCTCATTTAGCATTTTTGCACTTTCCTCCGCATCTTTCGTACATTCCGCCACAATATAATACATCTCCGGCAAACGAATCAGCGGCATAATCTCTGCTCCGTCATACTTCCCGACATAACCGCTCTGATCGAATTTTCTCAACGACAGTTTACCTTCCGATGTTTGGAAATAATAATTGTTCTGCCGGAAATCGGTAGCATAACCACTACCCTTTTCATATAGTTCGTCTATCGTGGACTGTAATGCATATAAGCGATCGGATGCTTGCATCCCCAAATCCAACTCCACGAATTTTCCCAATTCGTATATATGCAATGAAAAAATATGCTCTGAGAATAATATTCTGTTACTCGTATTAGACTCCATCAATCTAAAATGCCCACTCTCTATCACAGCCTTGGCATAATTACAAGCCAATTCCTTGCTTGCATCATCCCCCTTATACAGATACACTCGCGCCAACATAGCCCTTACAGCCCAAATATTCATACGCAACTGCCGTAGCACAAGAAACGCATCACGCTTTTCATTATACTCATCCGCACCGAACAATTCGTTATCATGTTTTTCCAATAATGATTCTGCTAGTAACAGGTCATGAAGCACAGAATCCACCACTACCGATGCCGGTAAACGCGGTGTCGCATATTTGTTCATCTGCGTCCGATAACAGATGGATTTCGCATCAGGATTTTCTTTATACACCGGACCGAATAGACGCAACAGATCAAAATGCAAAAATGCCCTCAATCCTAAAGCCTCTCCCTTTATAATTTCATAATAATGCTCATGTTTTAGGACTCCACGGTTCACCTCTGCAAAATGCAACAGATTATTAATATTGGCGATAATATTGTACCCTTTCTTCCAAATAGCATCCTTGGTGTTCTTATATTC
>CAKVCR010000281.1 GCA_934725835.1 uncultured Odoribacter sp. | reverse complement strand
GTATATCATTGACATGGGTCATGCGGCGCAGACGGTTGTGTGCTTTTTTCGGATCATGGTTGGCAATATCCTGAGGAGTAAAGTTATTCCATTGGTAATCGTGTTGTATGGCATCTTCTGAATCGAAATCTTCAATAGAATTGTGCAAAGCATTAAAACCAATGGGTGCATCCCCCTTGATTAGCATGCCATGTCCGCTCCCGTCTTTTAATGAAATCCATCGGGTGTCTGTATGGTGACCGTTTTCTTGCGGCCGTACATATGGGAAGTACATGTCGCTAACCGTTGAGTTATAGATACCAAGCATGGACCCTGCATTTCGGTCCGGATAATTCTCCGATGGACCTCGTCCGTAGTATTCTATTTGTTGCATGTTTTGTGGAAGCCGAAGACGCATGCCGATACGCGGAACATTCAAACCGACAGCAGCCTTGCGTGCAGCTGCGACATTCGGGCTGAACGTGGCTGTACGTGCTTCTTCCGAAAGCTCGATTTCCTTCTCTGTTGCAGTCAGTGAACAGAAATGACCTGCAACATGTATGACACCATCCGGACGGATAGCGTATTCCACAGTGTAAGGGTTGCCGGCTGCCAATAGGTAGACCACTTTTAAAGTAGCCGTGTTGCCTTCTGTACGGGAGTCTGTTTCAATTACCTGAAAATCATGGCTGGATTTTTTCCATATCTGCAGCCGTTCTGGCATCCCGTTACCGTAATCATTGTCTGTCGGTCCGCGCCAGAAGTTGGGGCGCAATCCAAAGCCGTCTTGGAAGTATTCAATTCCATTTACCTGATAAGAAGTGGCGATACCTTGCTTTTTGTCGAATACAAATCTAAATGTATTGTTGCTTACAATGATTTGGTTTGCTTGTATTTCGATATTCGGAGCTTTCCCTTTCGCTGTTTGGAAGAGAGTTGGCTTTTCATGCTTGATTGACTGTACAATTAGTTGCTCTTGCGCAATGGCAAAGTTGGCAGGTATTCCTCGTTCTTCTTTTTTTGTATAGACCGTCAGATTGAGTAAATATTCTTTATCTGTTTCTGTCTTCAGTTTGAGTGGGATATTGACATTTTCAGACTGTTGAGGGGCAGTGGTCAGTGTCAGATTCCCATTGCGGATAGATTTTCCGTCAACTAACAGATTGTATTCAATCCGATAGTCGGAAAGACTGCTGAAATAAAAACGGTTGGTGACGGTTATCGGGAAATCGGTGTATTTGCCGGTAATCTGCTTGTGGGGCAGGGCACTCGCAAAAGTGACATTCTGGTACGCATGTTTTACTTCGGCCATTGCCGGATGAGGATTGCGATCCGGGTTGACTAAACCGTTGCAAAGGAAGTTGCCGTCACTTGGAGCATCCTTGCCGAAATCTCCACCATAAGCCCAATAGCCGCCATCTTTGTCTATCCATAGACCTTGGTCTACCCAATCCCAGATATATCCGCCCTGTAGATTGGGATACCTGTAAATGGCATCCCACTGTTCTTGTAGATTGCCTGATGAATTTCCCATTGCATGTGAATATTCGGATGGTATCACGGGACGGTCGCTACCGTTTGCCCCAATTTGTTCCAGCCAGGCAGCGCTGGGATATTGCGGTACATACATATCTGTGTTCCATTCCCATTGGGCGCGTTCGTAGCATACCGGACGGTTCATCCCTTTTTGTTCCCTCTCCTTTACCCAAAGGTAGGTCTGGTAGAAGTTATATCCATTCCCTGCTTCATTACCTAAAGAATAGACAATGACCGAAGGGTGATTCTTGCTTCTCTCATACATGTTAATCGTGCGGTCCATGTGGGCTGTAAGCCATTCCGGATTATTGCCTAGTGTGCCTCCTTTGCGTAGGTCATAGTACATCCCATGCGATTCAATATTGGCTTCGTCATATACGTACAGACCGTATTCGTCACAAAGTTCATAGAAACGGCGGCTTTGCGGATAGTGGCACAGCCGGACGCTGTTGATGTTGTTTTGTCTCATCAGCTCGAAGTCGTGGCGCATTAGTTCCTCGGTTACGTAATGTCCGGTTTGGGGATTATGTTCGTGGATGTTGACACCTTTCAATTTGATTGGCTGTCCGTTGACAAGGAACACATTATAAGGGCGTCCGTGGGCATCGAGCTGTTGGGTGGTACTCATTTCGAAACGACGGAATCCGACACGTGCGGGAATCACTTCTATCGTCCGGTCACCTTGTTTGATATATATAAACAATCGGTAGAGGTTGGGATGTTCAGCCGTCCAGGTTGCAACAGCCGGAAGTGTGGCTGCAAATTCGGTGGTGTTTGTTTTTCCTGCTTTTACCGGTATGATTTTTTGTTCCGTTGCCACTACTTTGCCGGAGTGGTGGCAAAGTTCGTATTGTACAGTCAACACTTCGTCTCGTTTGCCTTTGTTTCTCAAATCGGTGGACAATTTGAAAATACCGTTCTGATAACTGTCGTCCAATGTTGAGATAAGACGGAAATCCTGCAGGGCAGTCTTCGGCTGCGACCATAAATAAACATCGCGTTCAATACCGCTTATGCGCCAAAAATCCTGACACTCTAAATACGAACCTGTACACCATCTGAATATTTTCAATGTCAGAACATTGCGTCCCGGTTGCAGATAAGGGTTGATATAAAATTCGGCAGTAGTCTTAGAGTCTTCACTGTAGCCTACCTCTTTCCCGTTAATATATACGTAGACACCGGCTTTTGCTCCGTCCAGATTCAGGTATATATCGCGGTCTTGCCAGGTAGTCGGGATTTCAAAATCGCGGCGGTATACTCCAACAGGATTCTCCTCAGGAAGAAGAGGCGGCTGTGGATTGCGGGGTTTGAATTCATAACCGTGATTTGTGTAGATGGCCGTACCGAAGCCTTGCATTTCCCAGTTGCCGGGCACTTTGATATCGTGCCACTGTTCCGTGTCGGTTGATGGGTCGGTGATGTTTTCTGGCAGTTGTTTATAGGAATCGACGAAATAGAATTTCCATACACCGTTCAGTAATAGAAAGTACGGACTTTTTTCGTATTTCATGCTTTGCGCAGTTGTTTTGTCTGCGTAAGTCATGAAGGCACTGCGGGGATACTCTTTATTGACAGCAACTGTGTTAACATCTTGCCAATAAGGCTTGTCGCCTTGACCTCGACACACGGCGACTCCGGTCAATAGCAACATGCTAAGAATGAATACACTCTTCATAATAGTTAAAGATTTGTCTAATTAATTTGCGCCGAAGTTAGTAAAATAATTAAAAAACCTCGCCATGATTAGCGAGGTTTTTGTTGTGTTGTTTCTTTTTTTACTCCTCTAAGAAATTGGGGTACATGTAGTCTGTAGCCGGTATGAATGTTTCCTTGATACATTGCGGAGACACCCATCTCAACAGATTGAACACTGAACCGGCTTTGTCATTGGTTCCGGAAGCGCGACCACCGCCAAAAGGTTGTTGGTCAACCACAGCGCCGGTCGGTTTGTCATTGATATAGAAATTGCCGGCCGTATGTGTCAGGCGTTGTGTCAAATATTCGATATTGTCACGGTTGTTGGAGAAAATGGCGCCAGTCAATGCGTAAATCGAACCGCAATCGAGCAAATCGAGAGTCTCTTCCATATGTTCCGGTTCATAAACGTATATCGTCAGCACCGGCCCGAAAAGTTCTTCGCGCATGGTGATATAATCCGGTTTTTTGGCAAGAATGACTGTCGGATAAATAAAATAACCTTTTGATTTATCGTGCTTCCCTCCCAATACAA
>CAKVCR010000280.1 GCA_934725835.1 uncultured Odoribacter sp. | reverse complement strand
TCATACAGTTTATCAGCATCCCTGCTGGAGCCTTTTATATAAGTCAACTCCTTGGACTTTTTAAGTCTCTTTTTCTCAACCGGAGCCTCCTTGTGTTCCAGGGCATCCTGTATTTTTTTCAAAATCTCATCCGGAATTATAGGTTTTGCGACATAATCAAAGGCTCCTAATTTCATTGCCTGTACAGCAGTATTAATATCGGCATAACCGGTCATCAGAATGACTTGCGTTTCCGGCATGGTTTTCTTGACATTTTGCAACAGCACTAACCCATCCTCATCCGGCAAACGCAAATCAGTCAAAACCACATCATATTTTCCTCCTTTTATCTTAGAGGAGGCCTCCCGACAAGAAAATGCCTCTTCAACTTCAAAACTGCGCTTCGAAAGCCAAGTTTTCAACATCAGACAGAAGGTTGTGTCATCATCGACCAACAGTATCCTAACACTCATAACTATACAAAACTATACTTGTTATATTTGGCGAAGGTACGAAAAATGATATCATATTCAAAACGACTACAAAAGAGACGTCAGACCTTTTACAAAGTCCTGTGCTACCCACTTTATAGCGCCATGTTCTGAATCCTTATAAAACAATCCTACTTACTTGCAGCAGCAGCTTTTACCAAACGGAAAATAGGACGCATGTTCTGCACTCCGACACCATCAAAAGGCGACCATGTCCATACATCCCAGGAGTAATCAGACAACTCCCTATTCACCGAATAAAGCAGTGAATAAGAAAAATCATCTTCCTCCGGCAAAACATTGCTTTTGCCCAACCAATAAGAGGCGTAACTCTTTGACTTACCGCCCAACCAATAGTCACCTGCGGTTGTCTTTATGTCATCGATGCCTTCCGGAATTGTATAAACACCATCCTTAAAATCATCCTGTGTGAAAGTGATTTTACCATTGGTTGCCCGGAATTTACCATCACCATTCCCGTCATAGCCCAATCCGGCAATTTTGTTGTCGGTCAATACCACAAACAAACGGGAATCATTCTTAGCGATTGCTTTCAGCATATCTACTCCGGTTTTCTTTGTTCCCGGCTCCCAACGATAACCCCAAACAAGAAAAAACACCTCATCATCTGCAGGAGCCAGTAAATTTTCTCCCGTCACCCATTGTATACCCAAGACAGAGCGATTAGCACCCTTACCGGTCCAATTTTCGATGCTCGACAAGGTAAACAATTTATCATCGACCGTTACCATTACAGAGTCGGAAGTCTGTCCCACAGCACTTACTGCCGTCACTTTAATCTTATGGACGCCATTTTCAGATGCTTCGAAACGATAAATATTACCTCTGGATTCCGGTCCGTCATCCACTTGCCAACTCAGATATTTCACCGCACCTTTCTTTACATGCGCTTTAAATTCCAAATATTCATCCGGTGCACAGGAGGTGGAACCACTCAGGCTTTCAATTGACACAGATAGCAACGATTCGTCAGGAGCATCACCGTCTTCGTCATTGTCATTGCAGGAGGACAAGCCTCCTGCAAATACACCCAATAATAAACAAATGAAAATATATTTTTTCATCGTCGGTTATTATTCAAAATTATAGGTAAAGAATATTCCCGCAGGTGAAACTGTATGATTTTTATAATCAACACTGATTTTGGGTTCATTACCGCTAAAATCAAAAAAAGTGATATGACTCATGTAAACACCGTCTCCCCAACCCCTATTAGTATTCAACACCACTTCACCGGTTAACGGATGAACAGCCACCGTGTTATAAGACTGCTTCGCATTTTCCAACATAGTTGATGCATCTACCATCAGGTCCGTCCTGTTCTCTGAGAAAATATGACGGAAGATTTTAGTTCCACCACCATTCAAATACAAGGTATCTCCCTTCGCTGTAATGTTAGGTGTAGAAGCCCACTCAAAAGTACAAGCCGTTAGAACATCCCCTTCCAACTGATTGCTCTTTTCAATTGAACCGGTCGTTGCATCCATCTTGGCAATTACTCCATTCTTTGTCACTACCCATATTTTCTCATCCGAAGATTTTACAATTCCGGTAACAGTAGCATCAAAGTCCATTTTATTTGAAATGCTACTTTTACCTGATTCTATTTCCACAACACTGTTCTTTACACAGGCATAAACTTTATTATTTAAAACAAGCATCGTCTTTTTAGACGCACCTTTCGTTCCGTCAATCAAAGCGACTTCACCTGTTGACGGATGAAATACCTTAATGCCACTCCCATCCCGCAAATAGATATCATCTTCTCCTAAAACAGCCACATGAGTAGGCGTATTCACTTTACCATTCAATTCTGATTGAAAACCCTTCTCTTTTTTCAATGTTTCGGCATTAACAACAGCCAAATATCCGGCTCCACCACCATTCTGGGAAACAATATACATTTTATTGTTCACAATAAACAAATCCTGAGTAAATTCTCCTAAATGTTCTCCATCATTCTCTTTAGCATACACAGAATCTACAATCACTCCTTTAGGAGAAATGAAAGACAAGAAGCCGGACTTCTTCCAAGGTCCCTCATTCAATATAAATGTCCCGTATTTGTACTTGCCATACACCTCCACAGAAACATCTGCAGCCACTTCACCACTTGCACAAACAGATTTTACATTAATTTTCCGGTCTCCCAGTTCCTTTGCAATAAAATCAAATTTCAATCCATGAGCTACCACTTCATCTTTTATTGTCCAGATATAATCAGCATCAGGACATAAATTCGATTCAACCGACAAATGCAAAGTGTCGTCCTGTGCTACGGCAAAACCACCACTTTGACTCACAACTTTCAGCTGGGGAATAAACTCATCATCATCATTACAAGAACTCAATACTCCCGCAAATACACCTAAAAGCAAAAGCAAAAAACCATACTTCTTCATAATACAATCAAAAAAATATACAAAAAACTAAGGAAAGAAATACGCAGAATCGCCCATAACAAAATTCCATACAAGTAACCCAACGTCCGTCTTCCCGTTAGATGTTAAACAATCAATCTATAATGGCTGGTTGTCTGACTCATTCTAAATATGGGAAAGAATGCCCCTTTAAATAATGCAGTCATCTATGTGTATAATACCCTTGCCATTTGAGGGCGCAAAGGTAATAATACATTTGAAATCAACAAAATAACCAATTAAAATAAAAACTTCCGAAGCATAACGCCCCGGAAGTCAACTGAAATGAATGGTACTTAACTAATTAATTCAATGCAACCACCTGTATTGGTTTCACTATCTCATGCCTCAAATATTCGCCGTCAGCGCTATAAAATGCTATCATTTTAGATGTCTTATTGCGTAGAACAATCTTGTACGAATCCTCATGGTCTCTGTATACTTTACTGACAGCATAAGCCACATATCTCGATGCCACCTCTGAACGTATTTCCTGCGGCAACTCGCCGACACTGACCGGTTCATACGTTTCACACCCTAAGACGAAAGGCACAAACCCGGTCGGTTCCAAAGTATCCTGTTCTATTTTTTTTACCTTCAAACATTTAACTTTCGATTCTGAAGTAGATACAATATTGATTGTATATGCTGAAAAAATAATTGCTCCAACAACTGCCATTACCAATGCGCCTTTCCCTATATTTTTCATAATTCCTATATTATTTAATGTGATTATCTGTTCTATATGTTACATTAGGAGAAAATCATGCCATAACAACAGAAAAAAAGATTTTTCATGCACTATATCGCACAATAACATCATTTACACTACATTACAC
>CAKVCR010000279.1 GCA_934725835.1 uncultured Odoribacter sp. | reverse complement strand
ATCATCAAAGAGGGTGTTTCTGCCGAGGACTATGAGAATGAAACTCCCGAATTTCTCAACTACATCCGTGTCTGCCGTTACTTCTGCCAGACAAACTTTTTCAAGCTCAACAAGGCTGTTACATATGACGAGTTCGATATGATTGACATTCCCGAAGACGAAAGCAATTCTGACGATGCCGATTATTTTGACGAGTCTGATGATGAAGCTGACGATTTCACAGATGCAATTGAGTTTTAATTTTTGAATTTTCACTTTTTAACTCTAACAAAATAGCAAAAAATTACGAGGAAGGTTTTGTACCTTCCTCGTTTTTGTTTACTGCAAATCACTTTCCGAAAGATAAATTTTCTCAAAAGTAGCATCTTTAAAATCGTCTGAAAATGCATTTATTACCAAGGTATGTAAGTTGTAGTAGTACCGAATAATATTTTCATTAAATACATATGTTGTTTCGTTGCTGTTCTTACATTTTCCAACCAACCTGTTAGAAACAACAGGATTTGCGTCAATCAATGGTGCAATCAAAACAGCCGCCAAAACACATAATATCACTACAGGTATCACTATTTTTATTGGAGCAGGTTTCTTTTTCGGAATTGTCTGAACAAAATTCTGAGAATATTCAACATTTGTACTACTATCTGAATTATCAGAATTATTTACAGTGACATTTTGAACATTACTGTCTGTTGTGTTTGTTAAAGACTCGGTTGAATTATTAACGCTGTCACTTGGCTCTGCCGCAGAAACAGTTTCGTTTTGAACATTATTATGTACAGTGTTCTGCGGAATTGCAGTTACTTTGGCATCGTTTTCTCTTACAATTTTTGCACCGCATTTTTCGCAAAAGCAATGATCTTCGGCAACTTTCGAGCCACATTTTCTGCAAAAGAAAGTGTTTTTGTTTTCATCTATTTCACTCATAGTTTTTCTCCTTTAATTTTTAATCAATGTAAATTCCAACCGCTTACATTAAGTTCGACTTTATCTAACAAACTGATATAATTTTCTGTTGAAATAACCGTTCCGTCTGATTTTACACCTACTGTATTAACATTGCCTGCGGAAACAGCTTCTATATCAGTCCAATCTTCTACATTGCACTGATTGTTGTCATTATCTCCTGCAAACAAAACAGTTCCATCTGACTTTAAACCTATCGTATGATAAGCTCCTGCCGAAATTGCCACTACATCATTCCAGTCAGATACATCACATTGACCGTCAGAATTACTGCCAACTGCAACAACAGTTCCATCGGACTTTAAGCCTACGGTATGGCGGCAACCGGTCGAAACAGCAACAATATCACTCCAGTCATATACACCGCATTGACCGTAACCGTTATCTCCTGTCGCAATAACAGTTCCGTCCGATTTCAAGCCAATTGTATGTGCATCTCCTACCATAATTGGCATACCGTCAGAATTATAATCCAATTCAGCTGTACCTCCAGTTGCTACAGAAACAATATCACGCCAATCCAAAACATCGCCCTCGCCAACCGCATTATTACCTGCAGAAACAACAGTTCCGTCACTCTTTATACCAAGTGTTATTCTATAGCCTGCGGTTACATCGACAATATCTTTCCAATGCAAAACATCGCACTGTCCGGAATAGTAGTGTCCTGTTGCTACAACTGTTCCGTCTGATTTCAAACCTACCGAATGTGCGTCACCTGCGGAAACATCTACGATATTCTTCCAATCAGAAACATCACACCGACCGAAGTCATCGCTTCCTGTCGCTACAACTGTTCCGTCTGCTTGTATAGCGATTGCAAATCCATCGCCACAGGAAATTTTATTTCTTCCCACAAATGTTTTATGAAAGCAGTTCAGAATTACTGTAACTGCAATAGCAATTGAAAGAACAACTGCCAAAACTATTTTAATGGGCTTTTTTGAGAAAAGAGATTTTATTGACTTCCAAACATTTGTTGCAACACCGTTAGCAGTCTTTTTCTTTGGTTGAGCATATTGTGAAACCGTGTTTTCTTTTGCCTTTACCTCAATTTTAGGCACTGCATCATCTCTTTCAATTTTCGCACCGCATTTAAAGCAGAAAATATCATCTGCACCAACTTTGCTTCCGCACCTTACGCAGTAAGAAACAACAGGTGCGTTTGAAACATTGTTATTATTTTTAACACTATTGCCCATAATCACACCGCCTTTAGTTTACATCAATTCCGAGATCATTCATTGTAAAGCCTGATCCTTCAAGAACATCGTCAAGTTTGTTCATTATTCTGCCGTATGCAAGATTTGAATATTCACTAACATCGTCATCATAATCTAAGCTATTGCTGACGGTAGTTTCATTGCCTGTTGATGCGTCAATATTTTTGCGTTCAAATGAATCAAATGTAATAACTGTATCGGCATTTGCTTTTTTTGAATCAAACGATGCCTTGCCCACATCCTGTACAATCGGATTGCTTCCTACCTGCCACTGGAAAATGCCGCCAACCGTATCATTGTTAAAATCATCTTTTAACAATATGGTGAATCCTTCTGTTGACTGACCTAATCCAGAACGAATAGCTGAACCTGTTGCAAACGCACTGCCATCCTGCATATATCTTATTTCTACACCGTCATCCTTTGCATAGATTAAAATTCTATATCCATCATCCCACATCAGCTTAGTAGACGGTGCTCCCGAAACAGTTTCCCAAGAATATGATGATTTTATATCATAATAGTCAGATATAAAATATCCGTCGTCACCCGATGAACCGTTGGTTTCAATGTAGTCTTTGAGCATCATTCTGTTGCAAAGATAAATCTGGTCTTTTGAATCTTTGTAATCACCCATCTCTTGAAAACGACTTCTTGATTCTTCATAGCTGCCTTTTTCCCTAAGATTTATAGCATTTTGATAATCACACTCGTTAATCATATCTTTGCTGTCCTGATAATCTCCGAGTTCGGTAAATTCGCTTTTAGCCTTATCATAATCTCCGTTTTTCAAAAGCTCTTTTGCACCGTTATATTTCATCATCGGCGAAATTAAAAATATAAAACAGATTACAAAAGCCGCAATAATCACTGCCGCAGAAGAACAAATTACAATCAGCTTTTTCTTTGAAAAAGTTTTTTTCATTTTCTGCTTTTTTACTTTTGGTTTTTTCACCTTTTGGTTTATGTTTTTTGAAACAGCGTCATTTGGTACAGCCACATTCTGTTCAGCTTTTGTCGCAGTATTATCTGCAGCGACATAATCTTTTTCAACCTTTGAACCGCAATTGGCACAAAAATCATCGCCTGCATTAACCTTACTGCCGCACTTTTCGCAGAAAGCCACCTCATAGCTTGCGGATTTACTGTTTTGATTCAATTTTTTCTCACTCATACTTACCTCTCCTTTTGGAATTTTATTTTTAGAGCAGATGCCGTTGCACCCCATTTTGATTACATTATGATATTACTTATGATATCATCATTACTATCACATAATAACATATTATAATAGATATTGTCAATATAAAATAGTATTAGTGAACAAATTTGATTCAGAGGTTATCAATATGGATAAATTTAAAAATGAAGCATTAGTAATAAAAAAACGAGGTGAAGACGGCCACAAGCTCATCACCGTAAGGCTCCGTGAAGATACATTGTCAAAGCTTGACAAAATTGCCGCAGAAACAAATTATTCAAGAAACGAGCTTATCAATGTAATTCTCAGTCACGGCGTTGAAAACATCATAATAGAATAATCAAACTTTTTATCGGGAAGGAGAAATCCTTCCCT
>CAKVCR010000278.1 GCA_934725835.1 uncultured Odoribacter sp. | reverse complement strand
TCTTTGCAGTTCCCATAGTATACGCTGGCGCAGTACTCCTTCTCCTTTGCCGTGGATGAAGACGATTTTTTGTCCACGTTTTAATTTATACTTTTCCATTATTTTGTGGAAAATGTCTAGTTGGTATTCTAAAATATCTTTGCTGTCCATTCCGGCAGTCGTTTCCAAAACTTCATTTGTGTGGAGGTCAATTTCTATGACATCACTGTTTGAAGGCTGCGATGGTTGCGATATGGTGATGTTGGGAGTGTCAATGACCTTTTTTTCTTTCAAGGCTTCTTTAAGTTGTCGTTCGTCTATATCCTCCAACTCTATTGATTGCTCTTTGCTTAGAGGACGGAGCAGAGAAATGGAGTTGAACCAACGGGTATGTTTGTAAGCTCCTGCCTTGCATAGCGTAACAGTGCTGATTTTAACTTCTGCGTCTACAGGATTTTTAAGAGTCGTCGTGCCTTTGTGAAAAAAAACAGCCTGCACACTCACGGCCTTAATGCGGCTGTCGATGTCTTTAATGGAGTATAATCCTAATGAACTGGCAGAGTCTGGCGGGCAGTTACCGGCTAAGATTCCATTATATTTGTCATCTTGTCGGAAAGAAACCGAGTATAGGCAGGTCTGTGCAGTGTCATTGACAATGAATAATTCATAGCGTGAAGCTGCTAGATTATTGAAATTGTCAGGTACAATGGCTAAGTATAGGGTGTCTGCTGATTGCATCTGTACCTGTTTTTGATTTTGGTTGCCAGACAGAGAAGTTGTAGGTGGCGTAATGTCGGAGTGAATGACTACCAGATCGCTGATAGCTGCCGGTATTTCAAATCCATATTCGTCAACAAAAACGTTTACGGTTGATTTGTCTACAATACTGGTCACTTTGCCTTCCAGTTTTTCTGTTAGGAATCTGACAATATCTCCAATTTTGATATTCATGATTATAATACTTTGTATGTGATGGGTTTGTCTGAATGGTGACTGGGGCAATCATGATGGTCACATAATTCTCCGTTGTCTTTCAGTTCGCCTTTAAGCCATGCTTGTATAACTTCATCTACGGGACCTGAGCAGCCTCGTATTACCTGAATATGATTGTTGCTCAGTACATTTTTTGCACCTTCACCCATGTTTCCTGCCAACATCAAGGAAATCCCTTCACTGGCAAGAATGGGTGCTATATTTGATTTACATCCGCAACCTTCAGGTGATTCATGGCGCTCTTTGGCTATAATATTTTTGTTTTCATCGATGGTGAATATGGTGTAATATTCACAGTGACCGAAATGGTCATCTACTACGTTGTTTCGTGTTGGTACAGCTATTTTCATGATTTTTTATGTTTTAATCCATGCAAAGGTAACAAATATACTCTGCTTGTTTTACCAAAAGAATAAATTTAAAGTGTGTCATGTAAATTTTGAATGTTTTTATAGCGAAATCGTTTAAAATTATTAATTTAGCGGACTGAAAATTAGATAATTCATTAAAATAATATCAGATATGACACTTCAAGAGTTTCAACAATCTATCAGAGAAGGTATTCCGTCAGAATTGCCTGCTCCGAAACCTTATGATCCGGTCATTAATCATGCTCCGAAACGTAAAGATATTTTGACCAAAGAGGAAAAACAACTGGCAATTCGCAATGCTCTGCGTTATTTCGAACCTCGTCACCATGCGGTGCTGGCTCCTGAATTTGCGGAAGAGTTGGAAAAATACGGACGTATATACATGTACCGTTTTCGTCCGGATTATGAAATGCATGCACATAATATTTATGATTATCCGCATAAGAGTTTGCAGGCTGCTGCCATTATGCTGATGATTAATAATAATCTGGACAAGGCTGTCGCTCAGCACCCGCATGAGTTGATTACTTATGGAGGTAATGGAGCCGTATTTCAAAACTGGGCTCAGTATCGCTTGGCAATGAAATATTTGTCTGAGATGACTGATGAGCAGACGTTAGTGATGTATTCTGGTCATCCGATGGGTTTGTATCCTTCGCACAAGGATGCTCCGCGTGTAGTGGTGACCAATGGTATGGTAATTCCTAACTACTCTAAACCTGATGATTGGGAACGTTTCAATGCTTTAGGGGTTTCTCAGTATGGTCAGATGACAGCCGGCTCCTATATGTATATCGGACCGCAGGGTATTGTGCATGGTACAACAATCACTGTTCTGAATGCAGGACGTAAGATTTCCAAGCATGGAGAAGGATTGGCTGGTAAATTGTTTGTGACAGCCGGATTAGGCGGAATGTCAGGTGCTCAGCCGAAAGCAGGTAATATAGCTGGATGCGTAAGTATAACTGCCGAAATTAATCCGAAAGCAACAGAAACGCGTTATACTCAAGGTTGGGTGGACGAAATGATAGATGATTTGGATGAATTGATGGTTCGCGTACGCAAGGCAAAAGAAAATAAAGAGGTAGTGTCTATTGCTTATCAGGGTAACGTAGTTGATTTGTGGGAGCGCTTGGCAAAAGAGGATATTACTGTTGAATTGGGGTCAGACCAGACTTCCTTGCACAATCCATGGGCTGGTGGTTATTATCCGGTAGGCGTTAGCTTTGAGGATAGCAAACGCATGATGGCTGAAGAACCCGAGAAATTCAAAGAGAAGGTGCAGGAATCATTGCGTCGTCATGTGGCTGCTATCAATAAGTGTGTAGAACGCTTCGGTACTTACTTTTTTGATTATGGCAATGCGTTCTTGTTGGAGTCTTCCCGTGCCGGTGCTGATATACTGAAGCCGAATGGCGACTTTAAATATCCGTCTTATGTACAGGATATCATGGGACCAATGTGTTTCGACTATGGTTTCGGACCTTTCCGTTGGGTATGTACAAGCGGCGATCCGAAAGATTTGGCAAAGACTGATGAGTTGGCAACAAAAGTGCTTGAGCAGTTGGCTGCAGAGTCTCCTGCAGAAATTCAGCAGCAGATGCATGACAACATTCGTTGGATTAAGGCTGCCGGTGAAAATCATCTGGTGGTGGGTTCGCAGGCGCGTATCCTGTATGCTGACGCAGAAGGACGTATTCGTATTGCAGAAGCTTTCAATAATGCAATCAAGAGTGGCGAATTGACAGCTCCTGTTGTATTGGGGCGTGACCATCATGACGTGTCTGGAACGGACTCTCCTTATCGGGAAACCTCCAATATTTACGATGGCTCTCGCTTTACAGCAGATATGGCTGTTCAGAACGTTATAGGCGACTCATTCCGTGGTGCAACTTGGGTATCTATCCATAATGGTGGCGGTGTAGGTTGGGGAGAAGTTATTAATGGAGGATTTGGTATGTTGCTTGATGGAACGGCAGATGCTGATCGTCGTTTGAAATCTATGCTTTTCTGGGACGTAAACAATGGTATTTCTCGTCGTAGCTGGGCAAGAAACGAAGGTGCTGTATTTGCTATCAAGCGTGCGATGGAATCCAATCCTAATTTGAAGGTGACAATCCCGAATTATGCGGACGATAAATTGATAGAAAGTCTGTTTTGATGAGATTCTCTCTATGATATGAAAAATCCCTGTAAGTTTTTTGCTTGCAGGGATTTTTTATACGTTATGATGTTCGATTAAAGTACTTCAGCAACGACAAATGTGCTACCTCCGATATATATCATGTCCTGTTTTGTGGCGTTCTGACGGGCTGCTTCATAGGCTGTGGCTACTGTCGGGTAGCACAAACCCTGTAGACCGGCAGTACGGGCTTTTTCAGCTAATACCTCTTCGTTCATGGCACGGGGAATGGAGGCTTTTGTAAAGTAATATAT
>CAKVCR010000277.1 GCA_934725835.1 uncultured Odoribacter sp. | reverse complement strand
TTCAAGACCCTTGCTGAGTTCGGTGTGGCGGTGCCTGAAAATTCTACCTTCACCGGTTGGAAGATCGGCAACAAAACATATCAGCCGGGTGAAACTTACACAGTACCCGGAGGAGGGGAAATCAAGATCAATGCCGCATTCACAGGACTCTATAGCATCACCGTTGAAAACGGTAAAGCATACGCCGACGAGGCACATACCATACCCATCTCGGCGGCGGCAGAGAATCAAGTGATCTACGTCGTAGCAGACCCTGCGCCCGAGGGCAAGGTGTTCAGCTATTGGAACAGAACCTTCGCTGTCGTGGGCGGTCACGGTTGGTTCGGTGATTCCGAAGCGGCTGAAACGACCTTTACGGTATATGACAGTGACGTTGTTCTTACACCCGTCTATGAAACTCAGATTGACAACATTGTTATTAACGGAATGACAAAGCCCTCCGCAGGCGTTGCCATCGACAACTCGGATTACTCCTACAAATGGGGCTGCAGCGTTCCCGCAGATGCCGGCTATACCCTCGGCATCAGCTATTGGTATGACATCACCGACGGAGAGCCTGAACTGGCAATGAGCGACGGCGATGTGTTCCAGATCGGTCATACCTACCGCTTCAAAGCAAGGATCCACTTGAAGGCTGACCATATTTACCCTGCAAATCCCGAGGATATTGCAGTAGTGCTTTCCGGTATTGATGCCGAGGATTACCAGTGTACGATCAACGAGGTCGGCTATACTTCCGCGACCATCTATTTCGTGTTTACCTGTGAGCGTGAAGAACCGGATACCTCCATTAAACGCCCCGAAGGCAGCGGAACAGTTGGCGATCCCTTTAAGATCAGCACGGTTGGTGAATTATATTGGTTCACCGGCTTTACCAACAATTACGTTGCTGTTGGTGAAGATTTCGCTGTGGAGCGTAACGAGGCCCATGCGATCCTGATGAATGATATTATCGTCAATCCCGAACTGCTGACAGACAGCTATGGGTTGAATGCGAGTAGCTCCCTTCTTGCTGATTGGACACCGATCGGCTACTATTCCGATTATTCTGGCACCTTTGATGGGCAAGGCTACTCTATCAGCGGTCTTTACTACAACACCAAGGGATATCAGCATGAGTATTATGGCTTCATCGCAAGGATGGGAGAAAATGGTGCAGTCAAAGACCTTACGCTGAAAGACACCTACTTCTACACAGAGTTTACCGGCAACGGCACGCCTTATGCCGCAGGCATTGTTGCCTTTGCACCCGAAGCGAGCAACAGAATTGAAAACTGCCACTTTGATGGTGTGGTGGGCACTGAATCCTCCCGTTACGGTGGCGTTGCCGGTGGCATTACTGCGGTAATCGGCGGTAAGATTCAAGATTGCACTGCAAAGGGGCGAGTGATTGGAGCAGACTCTTATTCTGGTGACAATGGGAAGGCAGGCGGTATTGCCGGTCAAGCTTACGTCACCGCAATGATTTCTGACTGCACCAACTATGCAGAAGTGACCTGCTGGGATAGCGGTACCGGTGTGGGTTACGCAGCCGGTATTGCGGGCTATCTCGCAGGAACTGTCAAGGATTGCTGCAACCAGGGTGTGATCAACGGGTATAACCAAGGTAATTATAATTATGTTGGCGGTATTGTCGGTTGGGCAAGCGGAAGTGCAGAACAGAGAGCTGTGATCAGCCGCTGCTTTAATGAGGCCTCCTTTGCCGGAAGCGGCATTGTGGATTATATATATAGCAATGGTACCTACTACGAAGGTTATGTGACGATTAAAAACTGCTATAACACAGGTTCTGTGACCAATGGTATCGTAGGAACTGCCAAAGGTGTTGGAATTTCTATCACCTACTGCCACAATGTAGGTATTGCCACTAAGCCTATCATTGACAGTATCATCAACGCAGATGATATTGAGATGAAAAACTGTTACTACGTTGAGACCAGTCACTACGATACCGATCGGGTCGAGATGACTGAGGCTATGCTTGCCGAGGAATTTGCCGACGGCACGGTGCTGGCACTGCTGGATAACGGCCACTGGACGCAAGGCGAGGATGATGAATATCCCGTTCTGGGCGATGCTCCCGGCGTTACCGTCAGCGGCATGGTGACAAGCTTCGGCAAGGAGTCGGAACGGACCACCGTTCAACTTTTCCCGTCCGGGTCGGATACACCTGCCTTTAGCGTTACGTTGACCGGAACCCATGCGATGTACTCCTTCGAAGGCGTTGAAGCCGGAACCTACACCATGAAGGTTAGCAAAGCAAATCACGTCACCCGTGAGTATACCGTGGTTGTTGGTAATAGTCCCATCCCTCTGGATGCCAAGATCCACCTGTTGGGCGATATCAATGGTGACGGCAAAGTGACGACGATCGATTTTGGTCGGGCAAACTCCCACGCGAAGGGCGTCACGCTGCTCACAGGCTATGAACTGCAATGCGCGGACACCGTCAAGCAGGATGGACTGGTGACAACTGCGGATGCCGCCAGAATTAACGCACACGCTAAGGGTACTTCTCTGCTTTGGTAAGTGCTATTCCTTGTCTTAATACCCGTATCCCGCCCCATAAGCCATATGGGGTGGGAATAAGGGTTTAAGAATATATAAATCGCAGAGAAATCTGCGCCGCCGTTTTCGGGACTAAGCGAGACACCGAAGGCGGTGCGTAAAGGGACGTCCCGCAAATATACTAAAGGAGGAGCTTGGTCATGAACAAGCGAATCACATCCCTATTGCTTTGTTTTGTCATGGTCTTTTCAATGTTGGCAACTGCAGTGCCGGCATTGGCCGCTGGTTCGGTAGATCTGAAAGTAACCGCTGACAAAACAGAAGCATCCCCAGGTGATACTATCACCTTCACTATTACGCTGGGACCCGTTTCGGAAATGGGTACTATGCAGATGGACCTGGTTATTCCTGAAGGATTAACCTATGTAGCCAACTCCGGTAAGCTGGCAGACGGCCTGAAGGAAACTTTGGGCTTCGATACCGCTGACTGGACGGATGCGACGATAAATTTGGAAGGTAAGAACAGAATTAACGGCGTTGCATCTGCCGCTGATTACAGCAGCGACAAAGATACTGTGCTGGCAACCTTCCAGTGCACTGTAGACGATGGCGCCAGCGGAACACTCAAAGTTGGTCTTGACAATCTGGAGTTTTACTCCTGCCAGACCTGGAAAGACCACACCGCGGAGTACCAGGTTATTATGGCCTCTGTAAATGTTACCGCCGCTCCGGTAGCCGTTACCGGCGTAACCATTGACGAGACACTGTCCGTCAATATCGGGCAAACAGAGACTCCGTCTTTCACTGTTGCACCTGCAGAAGCAACAAACAAAACTGTTTCGTTTACATCTGACAACACTGCTGTTGCTACCGTAAACGCAACAACCGGAGCAGTAACCGGCGTTAGCAAAGGTACTGCAACCATCACCGTCAAAACTGCTGACGGAAACTTTACCGATACCTGTACGGTAACGGTATCCTGTGCTCACACAAACAAGTCAACCGTACCTGCACAGAACTCTACCTGTACAGTAAAAGGTTGGGACGAGTACAAGGAATGTGACGATTGCGGACAGCTTTTCGACACATCCGATGTAGAAATCAATGAGGTTCCGTTTCTTAACCTTGCAGACCACACCGGAGGAACAGCAACCTGTACAACGAAAGCCGTTTGTTCTGTGTGTCATCAGTCTTACGGCAATTATGCTAATCACAGCTATACTGCTGAAACGAAAAAATCGGAGGCGCTGAAAACTGCCGGAAACTGCCGTGACAAAGCGGTGTACTACTATTCCTGCTCTGTCTGCGGAAATGTG
>CAKVCR010000276.1 GCA_934725835.1 uncultured Odoribacter sp. | reverse complement strand
GTTGAATTTGTGATTCAGGGAGGCGATTTGAGCGATTTCGGGATGAAGAAGGAGTTTTGTGCAATGCATGATATTCTAAGTAAATTGAAAGTCCCTTATGTCGCTATTGTGGGGAATCACGATCATTTGGGCTCCGGAGAAGAAATTTATAGGGCTATGTATGGCGATTTGAATTTTGCCTTTGTGTATGGAGGAGTGAAGTTTTTGGGGTTGAATACAAGTGCATTGGAGTATGATTATTCAACTCCTGTGCCTGACTTTCATTTTCTGGAGAAAGAGCTGCGGGATTCTGTTACTGTAAAATACGACCGGACTGTGGCAATGATGCATACTCCGCCAGATGATATTATTTTTAATAATAATGTGAAGTATGTATTTCAGGAGTATCTGAAACGTTTTAAACATTTGATGTTCTGTGTGCATGCTCATACTCATAGATTGATGCAGACGGATTTTTATGGAGATGGAATTATTTATTATGGCGCAGATGCTATGATGCGCCGTAATTATCTGGTGTTTAAGATAACTAAAGATTCTTATCGGTATGAAGTGGTCTATTTCTAAGTGGATGTTTTGTTGTTGTGTTGTCGGGACGATTGGGTGTTGTGGAGATATGAAGGTGTATGCCGAGGGAAGACGACCGGAAAATTTGAATATGAGGCATGAGAAAAAGTTGGAACGCTATAAAAGGAATTGGGCGAGGTTGATTCCTCAATATGAAAAAATACAGTTTGCCGGTTCTATGGGGTTGTTGTCTTTGGGCATAGGTTGGGATTATGGGAAAAAAGAACAGTGGGAAACGGATGTTTTCTTAGGATATTTACCTCGTTTTGCTGGTGATAAATCGCATATTACAATGACCTTAAAAGAGAATTATATACCCTGGAGTCTGAACATCAAGCAGGGAGGTTGGATGGTAGAACCATTTACTGTGAGTATATACATCAATAAAATTTTTGGAGATGAATTCTGGGATCGTGCACCGGATAAATATCCTGAAAAATATTATTCGTTTGCAACAAATTTGCGCATTAATCTGGCTTTTGGGCAACGTATCAGCTTGAAGTGGATTTCTCCCAGCCTTTCAAACCATGTGACGTTTTTCTATGAGTTCGGGACAAATGATCTTTATTTAGTGAGTTATTTTACAAATAAGTATTTGAAAGTACCGGATATCTTTAATTTGTCTTTGGGATTGAAATTTAAGTTCATGTAGTCTTGTTGTTATAAGATAACGGCATATTTACCGGTCGGGTAGATATGCCGTGTGATAGTTCTGTGTTTCTTAGAGAATCATTTGCGGCATAAACTCAAAACTGTTGTATTGTGGACGGAGGCGGTCGGTGTTGTAGAATTTGCCGATATCTACCAGTTTTTTAGTGCTTGTGACAATTTCAATTGGAGCGTTGTCGTAGCGTCCGTTGCGTAGAATGACCAGACGTCCATGCATGCCTTTGGATATCAGGTCGAGAGCGAGGTTTCCATAAGCCATGGGAACAATGGAGTCCATAGCGTCCGGATTGCCGCAACGTACCAGATAGCCCAGTTTTTGATTGATGATGTTGATTGTCTCGCCTCTATTGAATTGCGGAGAAAGTGCTTTCAATTCATTGGAAATATAGTCACCGATTCCTCCCAGTTTTTTATGACCGAACATGTCTGTTTCATCGCTTTGAAACATCATTTCTCCTCCTCGGTAGCTGGCTCCTTCAGACACAAGCACTACAGAATATCTACTTGGATTTGTATATCTGTCCTGGCAAAGCAATTCTGCCAATCGCTCTATGTCAAATTGGTATTCAGGAATGACACAACGGTTTGCAGCACCGGCTAATGTCGGTAGCATGGCCGAGAATCCGGCATAACGACCAAATACCTCTAATACAAGCATACGTTCGTGCGAACCGGCACATGTTCGCAAATCATGGGTCAATTCGATAGTTCGTGTAATACAGGTGCTGAATCCAATGCAATAATCGGTCCCGGGGACATCATTGTCCATGGTTTTGGGGATGGCAACAACTTTGACACCCTCCTGACTTAAACGGACGGCATAGCTGAGAGTGTCATCACCTCCAATGGGGATAAGATAATCGATACCGATGAATTCGAGATTTTTGAGGACTTCCGGGGTGAGGTCGTTGATTTCGTCGGTGTATTTATCTTTTAGATTGGGAATATGTGAAGCACGAGTACGTGAAGAGTGGAGAAAAGTACCTCCGGTGCGTCCTGCTTTATTTACTATTTCTTCGGTCAGTTCAAAGAAATTGCTAGAGTTGTCTGCCTGTGGATTGCGAATTGTATCTACTAGACCTTTCCAACCACGACGGATGCCAATTACTTTATAGCCTTCGCGCAGGGCACGTATTGTGACGGCGCGAATTGCAGGATTTAAACCGGGTACGTCACCACCTCCAGTGAGAATACCGATGATACCCTTACTTTTTAAATTCATAATGTCTTAAATATTATTGTTAGTATTTGATATTTGTGCAGTGGTAAAAGTCGTGAAATATATTGTAAAATGCAAGAGAAGTTGTGAGGAAGTGACTATATTTGCATGTTAAATTATAGGGATTGAATATGAGTTATTTTGTTGCTTTTTGGGATGGTTTAGGGGATTGTAAATTCTTGCTGCTTTTGTTGACTATAGCTTTTGTGGTGCATGTCGGTTTTATGATTTATAAATTATTGACGCTGGCGACTAATAAAAAACAATCTGTAAAAGGAACGGAAGAAGGAGTGTCTGTCATTATTACTTGTTCAAACAAGGCTGAGTTATTGAGTCGGAATCTGGAGGCATTCCTGAATCAGGATTATCCCTGCTTTGAAGTTGTTGTTGTGGATGAGTGTTCTGAAGATGAAACTAAGCTTGTTTTGGAACATTTTCAGGAAAGATACCCAAATTTGAGAACTTCTCGTATTTCGCCGGAAACAAAGTTTCGAAGAACGAAAAAACTTGCCATTCATATTGGGGTGTTGGCTGCACGATATGATGTTTTGCTGTTTTCTGAGATTTGGTGTCGTCCAACGTCCTCTAATTGGGTGCGTTCTATGCAAGCTGCTTTTACGGAGAATACTGCTGTCGTGCAGGGAATGGCGAATTATGGTGATGAAAAGAAGAACAATGCGAAGCGTTTTTTCCGAAGTCTGCGTTTTTGGCAGACGGTGTGGAGAGTGCGTATCGGCTTGAATGTGGCCGGAGATGGTTGTAATATGGGGTATCGGAAAAAATATTATCTTGACGAGAGAGGATTTACCAAAAATACACAGGAATATATCGGATATGATACCGAAATGATCAAGGTTTTGTCTAAGCACGGGAAGGTTGCGATGGCAAAAGGTAAGGACGCTTCTATTACAATTGTAGAGGATGATGCGCATGCCTGGAAGGATGATGTCTCCTATTATTATGCAACGCAGCAAAAGTGGAATGTTAAGACTATGTTGGGAGGGTATTCAGATTATATTGTGGGTGTCTGTTTTTATCTTATGGCACTTTATTTCATTTGTGTGAATGAATATCGAATCTTTTTTCTGATTCCGGTTGTAGTTATTTATGTTTTTGACTTAATAATCATTAATGCCGGATTAAGAAGACTTGAGCAGAGAAAACTTTTTGTATCTTCGTTAGGCAATAGTGTGTATGGTTTTGTTTATAAGCTATATTATTACACATATTCGGTGTTAACAAGAAAAAAATGGAGATGACAGGTGGTTTGATGGATAAGATTTTGGTTGATTACAAGATTGTAAAACGGGCTATTTTTTTCATATTATTTTTTTTATGGGGTGCTTGTGGATTAAGTGCTCAGGTGATTTCA
>CAKVCR010000275.1 GCA_934725835.1 uncultured Odoribacter sp. | reverse complement strand
CATTAGTACAGGATCCATTTGATGGTTGATAAAACTATCAACTTTTAATATGCCCCCTGGAAAACATTTGCCTTCCTCAAGAATGCGTTTTTTCAATAGTTCCATATTCTACTTTATTAAAAAATGAGGCTGCCTTTAGGCAACCTCATTCGCTTCAGGCAGCCTTACGGCTGTTTTTATTTTACTTTTTCTTCAATCCATTTACGAGCATTGACAAAAGCTTCAATCCACGGACTCACTTCATCTGCATCACGGTCTTCAGCATAATATGCCCAATTCCATGGATAAAGTGAACGCTCCAAATGAGGCATCATTGCCAAATGACGACCATCTTTACTTACAATTCCCGCTGTAGCATAAACTGATCCATTCGGATTGCCAGGATATATATCATTGCTGTATTTTAAAGCTATAGAATACTCACTTTCTGCATAAGGCAACTGGAACTTTCCCTCGCCATGAGCAATCCAAACACCTAAACGAGAGCCTTCCAATGATTTTAATAATATTGAATTTGTATTTTCAATCGTCACATTCACAAATCCAGATTCCAGTTTATGAGAATCATTATGCAACATTTTGGGCTTTTCAACATGTTCTGGATAAATCAATCCTAATTCAACCATCAATTGACAACCGTTACATATACCCAAACTCAATGTATCTTCGCGCTTATAGAAATTTTCCAATGCTATGCGTGCTTTCTCATTAAACTTAAATGCACCAGCCCAACCTTTAGCAGAACCCAATACGTCTGAATTAGAGAAACCACCCACAAAAACAATCATGTTTACATCTTCCAAATTCTCACGTCCGCTAATTAAGTCTGTCATGTGTACATCCTTCACATCAAAACCTGCCAAGTGGAGCGCCCAAGCTGATTCTCGTTCGCACTGACAACCTTTTTCACGAATAACTGCAGCACGGATACCTGATTTAGATTTTCGATTTAAATCCAATGCCCAATCAGATAATTTTCCTGTGAATCCTTTCGGAAATTTATATTTCAATTCATTGTGCTTGTAATTCTTATATCTTTCCAAAGCTTTTACTTCACCACTTTGACGACGCTCAAGCAGATAAGATGTTTTAAACCACAAATCGCGTAATGATGCTATATCCAATGACCAAGAAGAGCTATCTTTCTTGATATTCAATTCACCTGCCTTGCCGGGTTTGCCCAAGAAACCATATGCCACTCCGGCTTTTTCTAAAATCTCAGAAACCAGCTTAGCATCTTCACTCTTAATCTGAATCAAGACTCCAGGATTTTCTGCAAACAAAATCTTAATAATATCTTTTTCTGCCAAGAATGAAAAATCAATATCCATTCCTGCACGGTTATCAGCAAAACACATTTCCAACAATGCAGTAATCATACCACCGGCAGAGATATCATGTCCTGCAAGCACCATTCCTTCTGCTACTAATTTTTGTACCGCTGTAAAAGCCTCTACAAAATAAGCACTATCTTTAACATCAGGGACATCTTTACCAATCGTGCTTAGGATTTGTGCGAAACTTGAACCACCCAATCTTAACTTATCAAATGAAAAATCTATATATATGATTTCTGTATTTGGGTCATTCTTTAATACGGGAATAGCAATTTTTCGGAAATCACTCACTTCTCCCACTGTTGATATAATTACAGTGCCGGGAGCATATACTTTCTTATCGCCATACTTCTGAGTCATCGAAAGCGAATCTTTACCAGTTGGAATATTCACACCCAACTCGATGGCAAAATCACTGGCTGCCTGTACTGCCTGATACAAACGAGCATCCTCGCCTTCATTACGACAAGGCCACATCCAGTTAGCAGACAAAGATATTCCTTTCAACCCCTTCTCTATAGGAGCCCATACCAAGTTGGTCAAAGCCTCAGCAATGGCCAAACGAGAACCTGCTGGAGCATTAGCCATTGCTGCTACTGGTGCATGCCCGATTGAAGTAGCAATACCACGATGTCCATTGTAATCCAATGCCATTGCAGCTGCATCACTCAAAGGCAAATGCAAAGGACCGACACACTGTTGACGAACCACCTTTCCAGAAATAGAACGGTCTACTTTATTTGTCAACCAATCTTTACAAGCAACAGCTTCAATCTGCAACACCTGTTCCAAATATTCTTCCAATTTATCAACAGAATATTCGAGGTCACTATATTTTTCTTTTACAGTCTTATCCTCCATTATAGTCTTAGGAGGATTACCGAACATATCTTTCAATTCCAAATCAATAGGCTTCTCATGCGTTTTTGCATTTTCGAATGTAAAACGATGGTCTCCTGTCGTTTCTCCTATCACATACATTGGTGCACATTCACGATCAGCAATACATTGCAACATGGCAACATCTTTTTCCTTCATCACCAATCCCATACGCTCTTGTGATTCATTACCTACTATCTCTTTAGCAGACAGTGTCGGATCTCCTATCGGTAATTTCTCCATATGAATCAAACCACCCGTCTCCTCTACTAATTCAGATAGACAATTCAAATGACCGCCAGCACCATGATCGTGAATAGAAACAATTGGGTTTTCATCACTTTCAGCCATTGCACGAATTGCATTGCAAACACGTTTTTGCATTTCAGGATTTGAACGTTGTACTGCATTCAATTCTATCGCACCTGCATACACTCCGGTATTTACAGATGATACAGCTCCTCCACCCATTCCTATGCGGTAATTATCGCCACCCAACAATATCACTTTCTCACCAACCTCAGGGGTCTTCTTTAAGGCTTGAGTGCGATTACCAAAACCAACACCACCTGCCTGCATAATTACTTTATCATAACCGTAAGTTTTTCCGTTTTCTTCGTGTTCAAACGTCAATAATGAGCCACAAATCAAAGGCTGACCAAATTTGTTTCCGAAATCAGAGGCTCCATTCGAAGCTTTGATAAGAATATCTTCCGGAGTCTGATACAACCATTTACGTGGATTGATTTTCTGTTCCCATACACGAGATGCTTCCAAACGGGGATAAGAAGTCATATAAACAGCCGTACCAGCCAATGGCAGAGCAGCCTGACCTCCAGCTATACGGTCGCGAATTTCACCACCGCTTCCTGTTGCAGCGCCATTAAACGGCTCAACGGTTGTCGGGAAATTATGAGTCTCTGCCTTCAATGAAATAACCGTATCAATATCTTTAGTTTCAAAATAATCCGGCTTATCATGAGTATGTGGTGCAAACTGAACCACTCTGGGGCCTTCAATAAAAGCGCAATTATCTTTATATGCGGACACTATCCTATTAGGATTTTCCTGTGATGTTTTCTTAATTAACTTGAATAATGACGTTTCCTTTTCTTCACCATCTATCACAAATGTTCCATTGAAAATCTTATGACGACAATGTTCAGAATTTACCTGAGAGAAACCAAACACTTCTGAATCAGTCAAACTGCGACCCAATTTTTTCGCCAATCCCTCAAGATAAGCAATCTCATCAGGATTTAAAGCCAACCCTTCTTGCTTGTTATATTCTTGAATATCTTTAATGTAAACTATTGGTTCAGGCTGTTTATCTATCATGAAGATATGTTGATCAAGTTTCTTATAAGAAGCTTGCAACATCGGATCGAAACCGGCTTTTTCATTGTCCGTTTTGGTAAATTCCTCTATTCGCACAATACCATCAATACCCATATTTTGAGTAATTTCAACTGCATTTGTACTCCACGGAGTTATCATTTCCCGACGAGGACCGATAAAAGTTCCATCCAGCTCTTCTGTCTGCACTTTACGCGCACCACAGAACAGCCCTTCTAACTTATTTACATCTAGAGGATTCTCAGACGTCTGA
>CAKVCR010000274.1 GCA_934725835.1 uncultured Odoribacter sp. | reverse complement strand
GCTGATAGCTGAGCCATGGCAGCTCCGAATCCTTGCCCATCAGGAACAGCCGCTGGAAGCTCCACTCCATCTCCGTTTCAAACTTCTGTCGGAAATACTTGATGATTTCATAGGACAGCCGCCAGAGCGGAAAGTCACCGGAATAGTTTGACCAGTTGCCGGGGATGTCGTGTTTTACGCCACCCTTGCCCGGCACCTGAAAGAATTGCCATGCCGCCCACGCATAGCAGTCCCAGACCAGTTCCAGAAAGGTTTCCGACTCAATCAGCTTGCGATACTCTTCGGAGTGTAGCAGTTGGTGAATGTTCCGTGGAAGCTCCAGATATGCCGGACGCTTCTCAACCAGTTCCTTCGGCAGCGCGTAAAACAGCGTTATCCAGGACAGATTACTGTCCTGCGGGATCTCCATGATTCCATCCGCCAGAACCACATAAAGGCTATAAGGGTTGCTCTTTTCCATATTCATCACCTCGTGCAATAGATTCCCCCATAATATATGGGCACCAGAATTGCTCTTTTTTCCAATGGCTACAAATTCTTTTGAAAAATTTTACTGAATCAAGATTTGCCTTGTTCCGCATCTATTGTAACCGAAAAGTCGGAATAAGTCCATTCTTTCTACAACGGGCAAGAGAGTAGGTACTTGACTACTATAATAAATGCTAGTATTAACGAATGTATAGCTTTCAAAAAAAGAAAGAATGGGATTTTTCACGCTTAAAAGCTTTGACAGATTTTATTTATGTAGTTATAATATATTATGGTTAGTTGTTCTAAAAAGCTATGCAAAAGCATAAACTGAATTTCATCAAATACAATAAAACCATTTGGATAATAATATCTTTTAGAAAGGTGGTGTTTTGAGTGGATAGTGCAAATTCAATTTTACTTAACCGTTTCTTTACTCGAAACACCTTTAAGCAAGTAATTGATGATGGGGAAAGCTCGACATATATAGCAGCAATTCGTAGATATGTCGTTGATTTCACAGAAAAGACCAATGGGGAATGCATCAGTGAAGTTTATCAATATTTGAGAAAAAAATATCAAAATGAGTATTATTATAAAAACACTCTACTCAACAAACTGTTGCTCGGTATTCATAGTCCCCGCACCACTGCGGCATTAACTGAAGTCCCAATTGCAAATTCAAAGGCCGACTTCATATTGATAAATGGAAAAGCCGTTGTATACGAAATAAAAACAGCATTAGATAATTTTGACCGCCTCGATGGTCAAATTGAGGATTACTATAAAGCCTTTTCGCGGGTAGTAGTAGTTACTCCAGAGGAAAACTATGACGATGTACAACAGAAGCTTAAGGACTCTCCCGTTGGGATTTGCTTACTAACAAAAAAGGGTGCTCTAAGCATTCGCAAGGAACCTGTTGAATATCGTAGTATGCTTTCAAAACCCATTATGTTTAAAATCTTGCGTAAATACGAATATGAGCAAATACTACTTAAATATTTTAATTTGTTGCCGGATGTGTCGCAATTTGAGTATTATAGGGCATGCAAAGAATTATTTGAATCGTTACCAATAGATGTTGCCTATAAAATGTTTGTGCAGGCTTTAAAATCAAGAACGAAAATTGATATTGTTGAGTACTCAAAAGTTCCATACGAATTGAAGTTTTTAGTTTACTTTTCGGATTATAAAAAAAGTGACTATACAGAGTTATTTCGATTTTTAAGTACATAGGAGGCAATTATGTATTTTCCAATCTTGCGCGGTCGTCAGTTTGAACTTTTAGCACTTCGTGAGTGTGTAAGCAAAGGTATTCTTAGCAATCAAATCATCCCTATTTTGGAACCAGTTAAAGTATCATCGACATATACAACGACTGTGGATTCTTTTATTAAAGCTGGTCGATCAATTGCAGTTATTCGAAATCCGCAAGTTGGTTCTTGGGTAAAGGATTTGAAGAAGGAAAGCAATGCAAATATCCGAGAACGAGCTAGTGCACAACTTAATGATGCTAACGTCATTTCTTCCTACTATGTTACTTCAAAATTAGCTGCGTGTATTGAACACGCTGCAAACAGTGGTCATTCTATCGATTCGCTGTTGTTGCTATGCAACGACCCGGAGTATGTGAGAAATTACGAAGAAGTAATTGGTAGCAATAGGCCCCGGTACAATGTAATTCCTGACAAAAGCGATTTTAGAAGAAGAATTCGCCCTAATCGTGTTATGTGTGAAGATCATTTTCCAAAGCAGACACGTAATATTGATTATGCAGACATAGAAAGCGAATTTTTCTCTTCGGATCATTTATATTACGCAGATGACGGATATGAGGGATTCTCTGATTATTCTGTTGTTGGTGAGGAATACAGTGAAACAGGTTTTGCTCCTTATGCAGTGGCCATTCATATCGTGTATTTTGATGAAGAGAATATTTTGCGTATCGCACATTTTGTGTCCGATTCTAATGATGATATTTCTGACCCGGCAAGAAAATTCGCAGAAGCTGTTGAAAAACTGGTTGAATGGAACAAGAAAATGAAGTTGGATACAGTCGGCATTCAAGAGTTCGAAGCTGCCTACCAAAATAAAACTTACCCTGGATTGGGTGTTGTAAAGAAGTATTCGATTATGCACCACCTTGAACTGATGAGTAAATATTTAGATGGGGTAGCAAAATGATTTTTTGTGAGCATTGCTTTCATGATGAAGAAATCAAATCAATAATTCAAGCTATATCTCCATCGCATACCGGGGAATGTCCTATATGCCATAGTAGAGGCGGGCATCTGTATGATACGAGCACACAATTTGAGTTAACTCCCTATTTTGAAGATCTGTTAAACGTTTATACTCCTTCAACGGCACTTCCAGATGCCTACCCCAAAGCTGAAACCCGATCTTTGATTGATGACATTAAAGACCGATGGAATGTTTTTGCAGAGATTCCACGGACGCAAATTTACGAGATTTTAAAATCAATTTGTAGTGAACTCTATGCAAATGCTCCAGAACTATTTGATGGCACAGTCGGTATTCCAGAGCTGTATGATAGCTCATATTTGAGAGATCATGCCCTGTTGAAAAACAATGACTGGGATGCTTTTGTAACGGAAATAAAAACCAAGAACAGATTCCATTCCAAACTGATAAATTTTGATATTCTGGAAAGGTATTGTTCTTTCATCCGCAAAACTTACAAGGCAGGGACGTTATTCTATCGTGCAAGAATTTCTGATCGATTTGGGTATCCAACAAATGAGATGTCCGCACCTCCTGCTGGTAAAAGTTCAGAAGGTAGAGCCAATGCCAGAGGAATTACTTGCCTTTATGTGGCCAGTGATATTGACACTACTTTGCATGAAGTTCGTGCCGGCGTTTTTGATTTTGTAAGTGTTGGTACATTTGAATTAAAAAGAAACATTACGGTTGTAGATCTCCGAGCAATAACAAAAATCAGTCCTTTTGTTGACGGTCTCGAATATCTTGACCATGCAATAAACAAGCAATATCTTGAGAAGTTAAACTCCGAGATGAGCAAAGCCTTGCGCAGAAGCGATAGCACATTGGACTATGTTCCTACACAATATATCGTTGATTTCATTAAGAGTATCGAACATAATGGCACACAGGAATACGATGGGATTGAATACAACAGTACAACAAATCCAGGGGGGTACAATCTCGCTGTATTCAATCCTGATCTATTTGAATGCACATCAGTCAGTGTATTTGATATAGAAAAGCTACAATACACTTCTACAAAAATCTCATAAAATAAGAGAAGCATTCCGAAAAATAGAATGCTTCTCTTTATTTTTCCAATCCTGCCTGACAGATGCCGTAATAAATAATTCATAGAATTACTGTGTTACGGACACCTGCCTT
>CAKVCR010000273.1 GCA_934725835.1 uncultured Odoribacter sp. | reverse complement strand
TTTTGTACCAGTATAATGGCACTTAATTTTTTCAGGGTTGCGACGGCCACAATGTTCGGATGAGTATGGAGGGTAATCCATATGTTTCCGTTTTGTGCGTGTGCGACCACATCACTTAGCAGGTCGGAGGTATATCCGCCTGTCACTTGGCTGTCCGGTCTGGTCTCTCCGCAACATAAATGCAGATTCAGTTGTCTTGCGATTTCTTCAGTGGTCATAGCAATCTTGTCAATAATTGAGGTCAAAGCTATATTTTTTATATGATATAACGAAAATTTAATTCCGCCAATCGAGTGATTGGTTTTCTTTGGGTAGTATTTGTGACAAAAATAGTATGACACACGAACGGGAAAATGGATTATGTGATTTTAAAATTATCGTGTACCTTTGCGCAATAACTTTTAAATATAAAAAAAACAATATCCATAGACGAACGTTTAATAGTATAGAATTACACATGATAGTACATTGATAATGCTAAAAAAAGGTAGTCATACAACTGAAAATGCTAAAAATGAAAAGGCTCAGATAGACCAATTATTATTGGATGCATTAATCAAAGGAGGGGAAGCGGCTTTCGAGAAAATATATAAAAGCTATTTCGCTCTCCTTCGAAATTATTCTGCCTCTATCGTGGGTGATTCTGATATGGCTTACGAGATTATTCAAAATATTTTTGTCGCCTTATGGGAAAACCGTAAGAATCTCGACCGGGAGAAATCTCTCCGCAATTACCTTCTTCGCAGTGCGCACAACAATTCCTTGCGTTATCTCAAAACCCAATCACTCCATCTACAACATCAAGAAAACCTCAAAAAGGAAAAAAGCGAAGAGGAACAAGAAAATGTAATTCAACACGAAGAATATCCCGATCCCGAACAACAATTAGCCGCTTTATTGAATGAATTACCCGAAAGAAGCCGACAAGTGGTGCTCATGAGTCATATCGAAAACAAGAAAAGTGCCGATATTGCCAGAGAATTAGGCATTTCCGTCCGAACAGTAGAAACCATTCTCTACCAAGCAATGAAAAAACTTCGGGGAAAAATAAAAAAATAGTATTTCCGAATACGTAGTTTCAGGAAGTCAGGTATTATATATATGCTTTAGTGAATAGTGCGAATGAAAATAGATGCAGACAAATATTTGAATCGCCCCATCGGGGAAAATGAAGATGAGTTGCTGGATGAAATCTGGAACTCTCTCCCGGAAGAGGAGTACGAGGAACATATATTGAACGAGAATTACCAAGACGTGAAAAGCAGAATCCGCCGGAGAAGAAATACCCGTCGGATGTATTGGATTTCCGGCAGTGTTGCTGCGGCTTGCGTGTTTGTGTTCCTGTTGTTCCGTCCTACTGCCTTGCAGGATGTTTCGGTATACACCCAACTCGATAACATAGGAGTATCCGTTTGCAACGAACAGGTGCAGTTGATTGTTGGGGATTCTGCTGTTTCAAATTTGGGAAGCGACGCAAAGATAAATGTAGACAAACATTTGAATGTTGCGCTGCAATCCGCTGACGGGAAAAAGATTATGCTGCAAGAGGCAAAGGTATTGAAAATATACGTTCCCTCGGGCAAGCATTTCAATCTTGAATTAACTGACGGCACACGTATCGTGTTAAATGCCGACACGTGGTTCGAGTATCCCTCGACGTTTGACTCCCAATCGGAACGCAGGGTGAAAATCAACGGAGAGGGGTTCTTTGAAGTGAAAAGCGATACGACGAAACCTTTCTACGTGGAGATTCCCAATGGGGAATCAATCCGGGTACTCGGTACCTGTTTCAATGTATCGGCTTATGAAGACAACACGGAAAACGTGGCCACGCTACTCTCCGGTAAAATAGCTTATCACGTTCCGGCGAACAACCAAACGGTGACGTTATTACCGAACGAGCAAATTTGTGTGGACAAGGGAACGAACAAGGTAAAAAAACACGAGGTAGATGCTGCGGAATATGCCATGTGGAAAGAGGGCATAATTTATTTTAACAACGAGAAACTAAGCGTGTTAGCTAAAAAATTGTCTAGGATGTATGGTATCGATATTCAGGTATCGGAGGAACACCGAGATTCCCGTTTTTCGGGGATGCTCCGACGCGAGCGTGGAATCGACTATATCACGAGGTTAGTAACAACGACAAGTGATATCAAATGTATTATTGAGAACGGGATTATATATTTGAAATAGGTAAGAAAGGAGATAACGATTAATAAATCATAGTTAGAGGAACTTCCTCAATATCAAGAATAAAACTTTATTTAAAAATAAAGTTCAAGGTTTTGTATGCTTAAAAAAATGAAAACTCGAGTATAAAATAAATATCAATTTAACACTAAATCAACATGAAAAAAGACAGATCATTTAGTCTGAGCCGGATGATACCCCGGGATAAACTTCGGGGGAAGATTCTCCTGCCGGTATTTCTGCTTATAGTGCTTTGCAGTTTTACGCGGGTAAGTTATGCTCAAGAGGCACAACTAAATTTAAAACTGGAAAATTCCACGTTACTGGATGCCTTGAAAAAAATCGGGACTGCCACGAGAATGGAATTCTTTTATAATGCCGGACAAATCAATGCTTTTAATAAACGAATCACGAGAGAATTCAAGAACACCCCGTTAAAAGCGGCGTTGGAATACGTTTTGGACGAAACTCCTTTTACATTCAAAATTGAAGATAAGACGATTATCATCACGCAACGTCTGGCGGAACCTCAAAAGCCCCGAACGAGAATCATCGAATTGAAAGGGAGTGTCGTGGATGGCGACACACAGGAACCGCTACCGGGAGTAACCGTCATGGTTGAAGGGACAAACAGAGGGACTGCTACTAATGCGGACGGACAATTCACGTTTCCTCTTGATTCAGCCGAGTATAATATTATTTTCTCTTACATCGGTTATGAGCGTCAAATAAAGAAATTTACTGGAAGCAATATGGCTGATTTTCAGAAAATCGTGCTTGTGCCTGCCGTTGTGAAAATTGAAGACGTGGTAGTGACCGGAATCTACCGGAGAAAGAAAGAGAGTTTCACGGGATCGGCAAGCACGTATAAGGTGGAGGACTTGAAAGCTGCCGGAACGCAAAATGTGCTCCAAAGTATCAGAACTCTTGACCCCTCTTTCAAGATTAATGTCAATAATCAATTCGGATCAGACCCGAACCGGCTGCCGGACGTGGAGATACGGGGCAAGAGTAGTGTCATGGGATTGAAAGAAGAGTACGGTACCGACCCGAACCAACCGTTGTTTATATTGGACGGTTTCGAAACGGATTTGCAGACCGTTATGGATTTGAACATGAATCGGGTTGCATCTGTAACACTTTTGAAGGATGCCGCTTCCACTGCAATTTACGGTTCGAGAGCCGCCAATGGTGTATTGGTTATCGAGACGAAAGTTCCGGAAAAAGGAGTGCTTTCCCTCTCGTACAAGGGTGATTTCAGCGTTACCATGGCTGACTTGTCGGACTACAACCTGATGAACGCACGGGAGAAACTGGAGTTTGAAACCAAAGCTGGCAGGTACACCAGTACCAGTGGCGACCCGATGGACCAAATTGCGATGGATAATCTCAGAAACCAACGTTTACAAGACATTGAACGCGGTGTTGACACTTACTGGCTCAGTGAACCGATTCGCACGGGTTTCGTGCAGAAACACAATCTTTATGCCGAAGGAGGCGAGGAACGCATCCGGTATGGGCTGGGATTAAGTTACGGCAACACGCAAGGAGTGATGAAAGGTTCCGACCGTCAAACGATAAGCGGAAATATCGACTTGGTTTACCGTACCGGGAAATTCCAGTTCAGTAATAAATTTATACTGGATTATATGAAAACGAATAATCCGGCTGTTTCTTTTTCTGAATATG